>NZ_DIMV01000030.1:0-9548 GCF_002425715.1 Mesotoga sp. UBA5557 | reverse complement strand
TGGGCTTTATAAACATGACTACTTAATAACAACCATAGAATACCTTCCAAAAGCAAGTAATTGTATAATCAATACTTAAATCCAACTTTTCATTAGTTACCACTAAAAAATATAGACAGAAAAAATAGTGCCTACGAAACCATGCGGGTTTGAGTCACTATCTTCTCTGTTTTATGGGTTCAAGTGATAAAGTCAAGAAAAACACTTACGATTCTTCACTTCATGGAATTGTCTTCAAGAACCGAAGCATGTAGTTTATCGTATGGGATAATAATCGAAACGGGAATACAGTTTTTGAACAGGGGGTAAGGGGAAATGCCAAGAATGCTTGTTGCAACTGCGCCAGGAAAGGCGGCGATTGTTGAATACAGGGACAGGAAGATAGCGGCGAACGAGGTTATGGTCGAAGTCGAGTTCGCTTCTCCAAAGCACGGTTCGGAGATAGCTGATTTCAGAGGCGATAGCCCGCTTATAAACGAACGTTACGATGACGATTGGAAGCTCTTAGTTCCTCGATCTCCGGATCATGGAAAGGGAGTTGAGTTCGGTTCCTGGAATCTCGGCAATATGTGGGTAGGTAGAATCGTTGTAAAGGGTGTGGATGTGAGGGACTATAGTGTTGGTGAGATAGTCTGTTCTTACGGAGGAATTCGCGAGACTCAAATTGTCAACGCCGTTGGCAATCACCGTCTGTTGAGAGTTCCCGAGGCCGTCTCCTGGAAGAGCGCCGTGTGCTATGATCCAGCTCAGTTTGCTCTGTCCGGGATCAGAGACGGGAATGTGAGGCCGGGTGACCATGTTGCAGTAATTGGACTTGGAGCCATAGGACTGCTGGCGGTCCAACTCGCGAAGAAGATCGGGGCAAGCCCGGTGATAGCGGTCGATCCTATTGAAATCAGGCGCGAGGTTGCGCTGAACTCAGGTGCAGATTTTGTTCTAGATCCAAAAGCTTGCGATGTTGGACTTGAGATCAAGAGGCTCACTCTTCAGACCGGTGCAGACTGCATAATCGAGACAAGCGGAGCTCCTTCTGCTCTGCAGTCGGCCCTCAGAGGTCTTGCACACGGGGGAACAATTTCGTACGTTGCCTGGGCAAAGGAGTTTCTCGGCGGCATCAATTTTGGGCGTGAAGCCCATTACAACTATGGGCGGTTGATCTTCTCCCGTGCGGCAAGTGAACCGGGACCCGACTATCCGAGGTGGAACAGAAAGAGGGTTGAAAGAGTCTGCTGGGAGATGATATGCAACGGTTCTCTTCGCGGCGATGAAATCGTTAACCCCGTCGTCAGCTTTGAAGAGTCCGCCGAAGCCTACTGCAAGTACGTCGACAAAAATCCCGAACTGAGCGTCAAGCTCGGAGTGGCTTTTTGAAGGTTCATGATCATCCAAAAGTCAGGAAGTTGATCGGCAGTAATGTTCCAGCCTCTTGTCTCATGCGCAAATTCTGTGGTTGGCCTCTAGCGATCTTGATTATAAACTCTCTCTCGATGGATTAGAGCGAGCAGTAGCTGAGGGTGTGAGTCACTGAAGACTGAGAGACTGCTTTGTATAATCGTAGTCAGAGAAGGCGGACTTGCCGGAAAATCCCGGTGATCTGATCAGAAAACGAGGCTGTTCTATTATGAACGGGACACACGATTGGAAACGCATTTCAAGAGATACAGCTGGCTATCTGCACAATGAGGAGCGATTTGTGAACCGGGGAAGGAAATGATCGAACTTCAGAGAAGAAGATGTGTATACGGCTTGCTCCCAAGAGAAAACGAACAGCCAGTTGTACATATAGTTAGATCAGCAAGACTTCATCAATCTGCGGCTATTGACGAACTTTTGAAAGGAGGAATACATGAAGCTGATCACTCAAGACAAGGAGTTCTTTCCTTCAAGAATGGAGGAGAAACTAAGTTTTGTGTATAAGCTGGGATTTGACGGCTTCGAAATAGATGGAAGGCTCTTGATCGAAGAGCTCGCCGAAGTGAAGGCGGCCGTTCGTTCCACCGGCGTTCCCGTTGCAAGCGCATGCGGAGGTTACCGCGGCTGGATAGGCGATTTCTCGAGCGAGAGGAGATCTCAAGCAATAAAGGATATCGGAGAGATCCTGCAAGCACTGGCTGACGTCGGCGGCAAAGGCATAGTAGTGCCTGCAGCCTGGGGAATGTTCTCGAAAAGGCTTCCTCCGATGGTTCCTCCAAGATCGGACTCGGAAGACACTGCCGTCCTTCTTGACTCTCTGGAGAGGCTGAATTCACTGGCCAAAGACACGGCTACACTTATCTATCTCGAGCCGCTAAACAGATATGAAGATCACATGCTGAACACGCTTGGCTCAGCCGCAAAGTTGATCGAAGAGGGGGGGTTCTCTAGTGTAAGGTTGACTGCCGACGCCTTCCATATGAATATCGAGGAGGCCGATCTTCGTAAAAGCATTGTGCAGAACAAGGAGTTTATTGCTCACGTACATATCGCCGACAGCAACCGATATCAACCGGGCCAGGCCCATCTTGATTTCGGTTATTTCTTTTCAGCACTTTCGGAAATCGATTATGGCGGTAACGTGGTCTTTGAATGCAGGGTTACTGGAGACGACCCGATCGAGAGATATAGAGAATCCTGTTGCTTCATAAGAAGCATTGTAGGGAACTCTGATACATGAGAAACGACAGACTCCGGGTTGCGATAGTCGGTGCAGGTCAGATAGTAGAGGTTACACACTTGCCCATTCTCTCATCAATGAGGGAAGAATTGGATCTTGTAGGGATTGCAGACATTGTGCCGGAGAGAGCCGAAAGACTGGCGATGAAATTCGGCGTAGAACGGGCTTTCCACGATTACGAGGAGATGCTTTCGACTCTCGAGCCGGATGCAGCACTCGTCTGTACGCCGAATAGATTTCATGCGGCGGCCACAGTAACCGCACTCAGGACAGGTTGCCATGTTTTCTGTGAGAAACCCCCTGCTATGAACAAGGAAGAGGTCCGTCGGATGATGGTCGCTTCGAGAAAGTCCGGAAGGATTCTCTCTTTCAACTTCAACTACCGGTACAGAAGAGAGGCAATCGCGATCAAGAAGTTCGTTGATAACGGCGATCTTGGAGAAGTCTATCATTGCGAGGGGAACTTCTTGAGACGGCGCGGAGTACCCGGCTGGGGTTCCTTCTCGAGCAAGGAATTGCAGGGCGGAGGACCCCTGATGGATATCGGAGTGCACATGCTCGATCTCGCCCTCTTCATGATGGGCTTCCCCCAGCCCGATAGCGTGACGGCCAGCACCTACTGCAAGATAGGCAACAAAAAGGGTGTCGGATTGATGGGCAGCTGGGACCCGGGTAAATTCAAAGTCGAAGATTCGGCATTTGGGTTCGTGAAATTCACGAACGGAGCGTCATTGATTCTGAAAACAGCTTTCGCGTTGAACATGAAGGATCGTTCCAACGTGAATCTTCAGATCTTCGGCGACAGGGCGGGCGCCACAGTCTTTCCGCCCGAAGTGTTCACTGAGATTCACGGCGAGCTGGCAGATATTTCTCTTCCCTTTGTAGAAGATGACAACTGCTATATGAGATCGTTAGGAGCATTTTTCGATCGCTGCAGGGAAGGGAGTTCTGAATTACCCACTCCTGAACAGGCATATCTCCTTCAGAGCCTCCTCGACGCTTTTTATGAATCGGCTGAAAGTGGTTCGGCTGTGATATTTGAAAGGGGCTTAATATAATGAAGATCACAATTCTGAACGGAGCTTTTGAGGATAGCGGCACTTTTGAAGAGTACCTTGAAAAGCTTGTCGAATTTCTTTCAAAGATGAAGAACGAGATTCAATACTTCAAATTGAGAGATTTGGAGATCAAGCAATGCATGGGATGTTTTGGATGCTGGGTCGAAACTCCTGGAGAATGCATCGTTCCAGATGACACAGTCAAAATCAGACGGGCCGCAGTGAATTCCGATCTGCTTATCTTTGCCTCACCGCTCATTCTTGGCTTCACCACATCGATTCTTAAGAAAGCGATCGACAAGATGATCCCGATCGTCCATCCTTATTTCACCATAAGAGCCGGCGAAATCCACCACAAGAAGCGCTACAAGACTTACCCGCTCCTGGGTGTCCTGATCGAGAAAGAAATCGATACAGACAAAGAGGATCTGGAAATAGTTCGGGCAATCTATGAACGGGTGGCAATTGAGATGGCAACCAGTCTTGTATTCTTCGATTCCGATGAGAAGCCGCCTGAGGAGGTCGCATATGCGATTACTAATCATTAATGGATCGCCTAGAGGAACCAGGAGCAACTCACTCGTAATTGCGAATCACTTCTTGAGGGGAATAAAAGCCTCTCTCCAGAACAATCTCCAGCTGGGAGTTCTGAACCTGATCGAAGGGCATGCGGTCCTCTCCGATGCGACAGAAAAAATTGCCGTTGCCGATAAGGTTCTCTTCGCCTTCCCCTTGTATGTCGACAGCATGCCGGGCTTAGTGATGGAGCTGTTCGAGTCCTTATACAATTTGAAAGGGAAGTTATCGGGAAAAGAGTTCTTGTTTTCCATTCAGTGCGGTTTTCCTGAGACTCTGAATCTGAGATTTGTCGAAAGATACCTGCAGAAGCTTGCAGGAAGACTTGGAGCAGACTATGTGGGATGTATCAGCAGGGGAGGGATGGAAGGAGCGAGATTTCTATCTGAAGATTCAGAGGTACTTCAGAGATATCGGGAGCTCGGAGAGATCTTTGGGAAGACCGGCAAGCTGGACAAAGATCTGCTCGGAAAAATCGCTCATCCAGAGAGAATACCATTGGCTGCCAAAGCGATCGCTCTTGCCCTTTCCCCGGCCGGCATTTTCAACGAATACTGGAACAGACAACTTAAGGCGAACGGGGTTTACAAAAGAAGGAATGACAGACCTTACGAAGAATAGAAACGAATCTCCTGCATTCCCTTATACTACTGAATTCTGTAGAGTGACCCAAGTTGTGAAGGAAATCAGGAAGCTCGGTCCAGGCTTCTCATAATTGTCTGAACAAACAGGACCGAGTTTTCATATATCTCTCCGTAATCGATCCATTCTTCAAATCCTTCGGCATCACTGGAGGAAGCTCGATAGGTCTTCACAAGCTCTGCAGGTCTTTCATCACTAACTACAAAGACTACTTGTTCCCTCTTGAACTCTTGGCTATAAAAGAAGCCCGGAACCACAACGAAGTCCTCTTCTCGCACAAGCGGCAACTCTCGACTGAGATCAATCACATGGTATCCTCTCTCTTCAACCAGAACCTCGTCTGAAAGCACCAGTCCAGAGAATCTGTTTTCATCCTCATTCCGGGCTTCGTAGATCTCGATCTTGATAGATTCTTCTTTATTGGCAGTATGAGGCCAACAGTTTTGATAGAACCGTCTTCTCTGGCAATGAAACTGGAACTACCCCAAGAATCAAAACCCAAAGAACTGTAGCCATGGCTCTTGTACATTGACGACGTTGTCACCGGTTCTGAAAAGGCTCCTTCACTGGATTGATAGCTCATTCGATCGTATCCTTCACCGCTGGCTGGACAAAACTTACCGCATAGCTATTTTCCTTGAGAAAGACCGTGTCATAGTAAGAAATCCAGAGATACCCTCCGTCATGGAGATCTTCACTCAAGCTGTCTCCTATAAGCCACGCTCCCGGCACGGGCGGACCTGCAATCGATATGAAATCGTCCCAGCCCGCGATTGCAACCATATGGACAAGAGAATCGACTGGCGACTCGTTGTCACAGTAGTACTGTGTCGCGCGAAGAAACATGAGAGCAAGGCCGACCCAGATACAGGCAGCTGCCTTACTTTCATTCTGTCAACGCTTGTGGCGAATCAGTCCAATCAACTTCGCAATCTCAATTACGGGAATAGGCACCAGCGAGAGAAGGAGAGCCAGAACGTACATCGGTGTCTCCAGTTGAGCCAATCCGAAAATTGTGGCGAAAGGAGAGATGAAAACAACGGCAGCCACCATCGTAAACGAAGTCAACACAGCAAGAAATAGCACTTTGTTTGAAAGGATCCCGATTCTGAACAGCGAGTGACTTGACCGCATATTAAACGAGTGAAAGATCTGAGTCAAAGAAAGAATTATAAAGGCCATGGTTCTTCCTGCAATAACATCTCCGGTGCTCTTCCAGCCAATCGCAAAGCCAATCAAAGTGAGAATAGCAAACATAGCTCCTTGAAGAAGAACCTGAAGTCCCAGTCCCCCGGCAAAAATGCCTTCATTCTTAGGTTTAGGCTTTCTATTCATGACATCTTTTTCTACTGGCTCCATGCCGAGCGCGATCGCTGGCAGGCTGTCGGTCACGAGGTTTATCCAGAGCAGTTGCGCAGATATCAGCGGGGCTTCTCTCCAGATCATCATGGCGGTGAAGACTGTAAGTATCTCTCCAATGTTTGTTCCCAGAAGGAAACCGACCACTTTTCTGATATTGTCGTATATGCCGCGGCCTTCCTTAACGGCGTGTACAATCGTCGCGAAATTGTCGTCGGTAAGGGTCATGTCGGCCGCGCTCTTCGCAACATCTGTTCCGGTTATTCCCATCGCGCATCCGATATCGGCGGCTTTTAGAGCTGGAGCGTCGTTCACCCCGTCCCCCGTCATTGCAACGACTTCACCCTGCTTTTGCAATGCATGAACGATCCTGATTTTGTCTGACGGCGACACTCTTGCATAGACCGAGATATTTCTTACCCTCCTGTCCAGTTCATCATCAGACATTTTTGACAGCTCAATTCCGGATACAATCTCATCTCCATCAAGCAAGATGCCGACTTCTCTGGCAATAGCCGCAGCCGTAAGTTTGTGATCGCCGGTGATCATCACCGGCCTGATCCCTGCCTGCCGGCACAGTCTTACGGACTCTTTCGCCTCGGGACGCGCTGGATCAATCATACCTACGAGACCGAGGAACGTAAGACCACTCTCAATCTCAGCTGGATCGAGGGTCGCAGGAATCTTCTGGATCTCTTTGGAGGCGACGGCAAGAACTCGAAGCGCGCTGCTACCCATTTCCTCCGCGATCTCTCTACCCTTTTGAACATCTCCGGATGTGCATCTTGTGGAAACTGAATCTATTGCTCCTTTTACAATTACCACGTTTTTTCCATCGATGTCGTTAATAGTTGTCATCATTTTCCGTTCAGAATCGAACGGTATCTCGGCCAGTCTCGGATACTTCTTCTCTATCTCATCTTTTAGGATCCCATTCCTCATGGCTGCCAGCACTATAGAGGTCTCAGTCGGGTCACCGATGTGCTTCTCTTCTCCATCCTCAATAACGACTCTCCCGTCAGAACAAAGCGTTGCGTACAGCAAGAGGTCCCTTATTTCAGACGAGTTATCATCGCTGATCTCCTCAGTAACTGACGAAGAAGCCGAAAAGGCCTTGACCAGGGTCATTTTATTCTGTGTGAGAGTTCCCGTCTTATCTGAACAAATCACCGTAGCGCTTCCGAGAGTCTCCACGGCGGGCAGCTTCCGAATAATAGCGTTTCTCTTCACCATTCGCTGGACTCCAATGGCAAGCACAACGGTCACAATCGCCGGAAGCCCTTCTGGAATCGCTGAAACCGCGAGCGAAACAGAGATCATGAAGATCTCCATTATTGGAATACCTTCAATAAGCCCGACAAGAAAAATCACTGCACAGGCGATAAGAGCGGCGATACCGAGATACTTCCCAAGAACGGACAGTCTATGTTGAAGAGGAGTCTGAGTGTCTTCTTCTCCTGAAAGCAGGCCTGCGATCTTTCCCATTTCTGTCTTCATTCCAGTCTCAACGACGACGCCCTTCCCTCTTCCATAGCTGACGCCGCATCCCGAGAAAACCATGTTGTGTCTATCACCGATAGAGGCCTCTTCCTTAACGATTGCATCTGCCGATTTCTCGGAGGGGACCGATTCACCGGTCAGGGCAGACTCGTCGACCTTCAAACTCGCACTTTCAATGATTCTCGCGTCGGCAGGAACAAAATCACCGGCCTCAATTAGGATAATATCTCCCGGCACCAGCTTCGATGCTTGAATCAACTTCTGTTCTCCGTCACGGATTACCCTGGCGTTTGGCGAGGAAAGCTTTTTCAGGGCATCCAGAGCCTTCTCTGCCTTGCTCTCCTGTATTACACCGATAACAGCGTTCAAGATAACAATAAGCATAATCAAGACTGGCTCAAAGAACCCTTCCTTTTCGAAGATCGAGACAAGAAACGAAATCGCCGCGGCGGCAATCAGAATGATTATCATAACGTCCTTGAACTGCTCTACAAAGCGTTCAAGATTCGTCTTCTTTTTCTCCTCGCGGAGAATGTTTTCGCCGTATTTGCCCAGACGTTCTTCCGCTTCAGAAAAGCTAAGGCCTATTTCTGGATCGACTTCAAGTTGTTCGGTAACTGCTTTTGTCTCAATGAAATGCCAAGTCATAGTATCCTCCACGATTTTCATTTATCTAATTATCCATTCCAGATGAGAATCGTCTCAAAACTAGGAAGTCCCACCAGAAAGCTTCGTGAAAACTTCTCGCTGGCGAGCTCCGATCACGATTGACCAAGATTTCCTGTCCTCAGCGAAATCTCGGTCCCTTTTATCAGAGAAGAGAGAACAACTCGAAATGATTGTAAAAACGAATTGCGCAACTCTTCATCACTCATCAGACTCTTCTTTTTGAGGTCGTCGTAGTAAGCCGCAAAGGTTACAAGCGGAATTATCGAGAAGAAGAATTTGAAAAGCGTCATTTCTGACGAGTAGTTGAAGTCGCTATCTGCCTCGGAAATCGATTTGAAAATCTGGTTGTCCTCGGTATCTCTTGTGAGATCAAGCAATCTGAAGAGGTCGTCGTGGTGTTTGCTTTCTTTCAAGGATTCGTACATCAATATTCTCAGAATTAGCCTGTTCTCAATTAGATAATCGAGTATCCTGTCGTAATAGAAGAGCGACCTCTTCACGAAACGCGCAACCGAATCTTCATCGATGAACTTCATCCTGTCATGCTCTATATCTAGCTCGCCATCTCTTATCATCTGGATAATGCTTGCCTGAACGAAGTCCATCGCTATCGTCGTCGCGTCTTTTAGCAGAGAATCCACGATGTGGCTAAGAATCTCTTCCTTACTATTGAAGTAATAGTATATGAGACCTTTGGTTACGCCCGCAGCTTCTGCTATCTCGCTTGCAGTTGTGGCGTGAAATCCCTTTTGAGAAAACAACGCAATCGATGATTTTATTATTCTTTCTCGAGCCTCGTTGACATCTGAGGATTTCAATTTCAACCTCCTGACTAACCGGTTAGTCAAATAGATTATATACCGTTATTGCTGACTGTCAATAGATGGAAAAGTGACTGGGAAAATTGATTGAAGAAAACGAGACTACCACTAAAAGAATGGGCCACCTCAGCTCTTAGAAATCTTATCATTATCCATAACTCAGGGAGTCAAATGCCATAAATATGCTGATTCTTGCGCGAATTCGTATTTGGCTCCTGATGATCTTGATCTTGAATCCTCCCTTGAGGGCTTATCATTACCCATAAGTTA
>NZ_DIMV01000025.1:0-77604 GCF_002425715.1 Mesotoga sp. UBA5557 | reverse complement strand
ATCAGGTGAAGAACGTCTTCTCTGTCTTGAGGACTCTCTATGAAATCATATCTATCTCCGTCAATAACTAACTTACGACAGAAGGTGACGCTGTTGATCCATTCGCTGTAAAGACCGTTCAGTCTTTCGATGTAGTCCTCGCTGACACCACTCTCGAAACCACGCCCTCTCTTCCTTATTCTCTTCAACAACACGTTCTTCGAGCACTTAAGATAGACAATTCCGTCTGGGGCGGTCAGATGTTCAGAAAGTGTCTGGTAAGTGTCCATGTATAATTGCCAGTCCCTTTCATCGATATAACCCATAAGCTGAAGATTGCGAGCAAATATCTCAACGTCCTCATATATAGTTCTGTCTTGAAGAATTACTGCGCCCTCTGTCACGACTCTCTTGAGGAAGTCGAATCTCTTTATCAAAAAAAATAGTTGCGAGTGGAAGGCCCATCGCTCCATGTTGGAGTAAAAATCCTTCAGAAACGGGTTTTCATCCACTGCTTCGTAGACCCCTCTGAATCCCAGAGTCTCCTCAAGAAGCGAGGTGAGAGACGATTTTCCTGCCCCAATGTTTCCGCAAATTCCAATAATCATAAACATGCCTCTATTCTGTTGAAAATAGTGTTAAGGTCATCATGGTTCCTCACAAAGTCGATGTTTGATGTATCTATCCTGAGCACTTTGCTTTCCTTCACGTCTTTCATATATTCTTCATACGCGTCTCCAAGCATTGTTATGTAAGTTCTGTCCATTCTTCTCTCGAAGGGTCTGTCCCTCAAAGCGATTCTGTTCATCAAAATGTCTACCTCAGCAAAGAGATAGACTATGAGGTCGGGATGGAGGACCTGCTCTTTAAGAGCATTGAAGATCTTCTCATAGAGTCTTAGCTGTTCGCCTTTCAGAGTTAGCGAAGCGAACAAGTGATCCTTCACAAATGCATAGTCGGAGATTACTCCTTGGCCTTGAGAAGCCGCCTTTTTCAGTAGTGACTGTTGATCAAATCGGCTTATCAAGAAGAAGAGTTGAGTTTGAAAGGCCCACCTGTCCATGTCTTCGTAGAAGTTCGTGAGAAAAGGATTCTCCTCGACTACTTCCAGTACAGTGGGCATCGTGTACTTCTGAGATAGCAATTTGACCAGGGTAGTTTTACCAACCCCGATTACGCCCTCAACAGAAACGTATTTTCCACTAACTTTTGAAAACATCATATGAATTCAAAACTCCCTTACACTCAAGACTTAGTAAAGATCTATATCGAAAATCCGAAATGACAATAAGGAGCGATTTTCTCACGATTGCTCACCGTATCACAAATTTACGTTGCCATCATTGCCAAGAATCTTCTCCGGCGCCCTCAGTCCATCAAAAAAAGGTTTCAGGTAATCCAGAACAGCCTCCAGATAGTAATGAACTGTCTCATGATATCCTGGTACAGAAAGTACTATTGAGTCTTTTATCGTTCCTGCTCCCACCCTGTAAAGACACAGAGATGGATCGGCAACAATTGCGTTTCTCAACATGGCAGTCTCGATTCCTGTTGCTCTCTTGTCTACAAGAGATAAGACAACCTCAGGACCAATGTCTTCTCTGTATAGACCAGTTCCTCCAAGAACCAGAACAACATCGTTTGAACAGGAGTCTGCATATATCGCTTCTTTCAGGTCGCTCATTACTGGAGCGACATCAGTGGAGCCGGTATACGTGAAATCATGGTCTTCAAGAATTCTCTTTGAGATTTCTATTGACCGGGAGATTTCCTCAAAGAAGCCAGACTCAAGTATTCTGATTATCTTGCAGCTGTACATAACACACCTCCGAAATCACTTGTGAAGGATATAAGTGGATACCGGTGCAAGTATTACCTTTCCGGACAGCCTTTCAAACGCATCTTCTGAGACTCTGTCTTTGTCAGCAACAAGATTCCAGCTTTCATCTGGTAAGGTTATCTCGCTTGGTTCAAGATTACCGTTGAAGATTACGAGAATTTCATCCCAAGAATCGCCTACCGCTCTGCCATCTATAGTGAAAGCGACTATGTTCCTAGGAGCGTCCAGGAATTTGAGATTTCTGCTTATTTCTTCGGCTGAGCCCATCCTGAATGCGGGATGATTGTTTCTCAGGTGTATCAGAGCCTTGTAGTACTCGAACAGGTCAATGAATTCCGCTTTTCTGGAATAGTCCATCTTGTTCAGCTCTACCCCCGCGTTGTAACTGTTCTCGTTTCCGTATTTCGTGCGCGCAAAATCAACTCCTCCATGTAGGAACGGAATCCCCTGCGAAAGAATAACAATGGCGTTTGAAAGTTTCTGAGCACTAATCAGGAGCTCTTTTGGGGCATCGGGCATCGCTGCACTGTTCTTGTCCCAGAGTGTCTGATTGTCATGAGCCGAAACATAGTTTATTGTCTCTGCCGGGTCATCAGCAAAGTCCTTAATATCGTTGCTGTAATCAATACTACCTACAATTCCACGCATTATCCTTCGTTCTTTTGCACGGCTTCCAAGAGCAAAACCCTTTACCTTTGGATCGAAAACGCTACCTCTTATCGCATCGCGAAGATTATCATTGAAGACCGCTACTCCGGTACCCCTCTGATCTCCCTTGCCAAAGGTGATCGTTGCTCCCCAGCCTCCCCAAGGTTCACCGTATAGGAGAATCGATTCATCAATAGCATGTAGTTCTCTGTCTATTGCAAGAACAGTGTCGCGGTCTATCAAACCCATGAGATCAAACCTAAAACCGTCGATTCGGTAATCTTGGACCCACATCTTAACTGTATCGAGAATATGCTTCCTCATCATCGGCCTTTCGGTAGCTATTTCGTTTCCAACCCCAGTTCCATTAAGATAGTCGCCTGTTCTGTCCGTTCTGTAGAAGTAATAGGGAACAGTCTGGTCAAATGGTGAGGAAGAACCTGTTGTTGCAGTATGGTTATATACTGTATCGAGAATCACCCTGATTCCATTATCGTGGAAGGCTTTGATCATCATTTTCGACTCAGCAATCCTGCTAAGTGGGTCATAAGGATCTGTGCTATAGTGTCCTTCCGGAACCATGTATAGATATGGATCATACCCCCAGCCGTATTGTCCGTCAACGCCCTCATCGATATAGTGAATATCATTGAATGGCATAATATGAACGTGAGTTACGCCAAGTTCAATTATATGATCCAGTCCGGCGGTGACCCCATCAGGCCCGGTCTTTCCTCTTTCGGTTAGTCCCAGGTACTTTCCTTTACTCTCTATGTCGGTATTTGAGTCTGATGTCATATCGCCAACATGGATCTCGTAAATAATCGCGTCCTCCGGCTTCGCAAAAGGGGGGATTTCATGGCCTGTCCAGCCATCGAACACTGCCTTGTTATGATCGATTACGACTGATCTCTCGCTGTTTCTTGTTACTGCTCTAGAGTAGATGTCTACAGTCTCTCTTTCCTTACCGTAAGAGAAAAACCGGTACTTGTAGGCTTTTAAATGCTGATCACCCTCAACCGTCGCTTCCCACACACCTGCCTCGATTTTGCTCATGGGGACCTCTGTGTAGACTTCGGAATAGAGGTCTTCAAAGAGTATGACTGTAGCCGAAGAAGATACGGGAGACCAAACTCTGAATACTGTTTTACTCTCCGAGTAGATTGCTCCAAGTTCTTTGTCGTAGTAAAACTGTGGATCATCCAGCGCCTTTCTAACGATCACTTCGCTTGACAGAAACCCTTCGATCTCTAGAGAGAGTTGTTTGTTCACGTTTTCAGCGGCAATCGGTTCGGAAAGCACAATCTTCACGTAGTTTGTGGTTGATATGTCTGTCGGATCAGCCTTCTCAAACCTCTCGATTTTGAGCGCAGAGCCGTTCAAGGTAACTTTTGGAGCTGCCGTTTTAGTGTCAACCGGGGCGGATAGAGAGGCCAGAATCTCAGTCAATGAATCCAGGAAAGCGATCTTAACTTTCGGTGTAAGATCTATCTTTTCCGGATCTAACAAGAATTCTTCTTCACCCTCAACTACCCAAATCTCTACTACACCGGATTCAGGAATATCTACAAATCTATCGACGGCTATGTCCTTTTTTTCCCACTCGCGAAGTCTAACAATGAATCCGAGTCTCGAATGTTTGTCGGCAAGCCTTACTATCGAAGTGACTCCGAAATCGTCGATTTTGTCGAAAGAATATGACTTTCCATCCGTGCTCTTTGGTTTATCGGGCCAAACCCAGAGATTCCAACCGTCGTAGTTGTTATCGTACCTATGATAGTGGATTATAATTACAGTTTCTGCGCTGTAATCAGCTGAACTTTTCCCCATGCTTTCTCCTGTAAAAGCCAAAATCGTTGTTCCGAAGATAATCACCAAGAAGAACAACACTCTTTTCATTATAAAGCCTCCTTCAGTTAAGTGGGGTTACAATGAAGCCACTAATTCTTCTATCGTATTCATATTCGAAAAGGGTTTTGCTACCACTTGGAGCCCTTACCCCCAGGTAGCCTCCTCTAGGATCAAGGAAGCTTTCCCAGACAAAATCATACTCATAAGAAACGGTTCGTGATCTGTCAAGTGTTACAAGTATTGTTATTTGCTCGTGAACTTCAGCCTCTTTTCCTGAAGCGAAGAAGAAGACATCCTCATCAACACTTCTATCTGACTTTGAGACTATCGAGATTGAATAACCTTCTGAACTTCCTCTCTCTTCAGCGGCTAGGACTATAAGGGCATACTCGCCGTTATCGAAGATCTTGATTTCTGAAATCACGAGTTTTGCATTCTGGACTGACGAGTCTTGGACAGGCGGCTGATCTTCTTGCCCATAATCTTCTTCTATTCGTGATTCCAGAGAGTTTGCTTCATCTGCCCAGATACCCAGTTTCTCCATGGAAGCGTATTCCTCGGCATAGCTCAGTTCGATTTCTCCATCTGCAACGGAAATAGCAAGACCGCTTGATACGATTATTGATTGAAGTAGATAGACTTCATCTTCGATCGAGATCCATACGTAAGCAGAAGAAGGTTCTTCAGTAGATATCTTCTGGATCCTTGCCCAAGACCCTATTGTACTTCTTAGAAGACTAAGAAGCGCTCTGCTATGAGGTCTTGACCAGTCATACTTCGGAATCTCGATTCCCTCCAAAACTACTCTTTCAAGAAGACCTTCTTTCAAAATCAGGAGATCAAAGTTGTTCACAGTCCCTACTATGAGGGCTGGAAACCCGGAAGGCGTAGCATCCGGAGAAACATAATGAGTATTAACCATAATAGATGGCTCTGCCATAACGACCATGGGCGAAAGGCTTATCATAAACGATATCAGAAAGATTGATAGCAACTTCACTGAGCTTCTCTCTTTCAAGTATTACACCTCCCCTCACGATCAAAAAGAAGTATATCATCTTAGCTTATTAGAAGAATAATTTGAAGGTCTGTGTTGAAAGTTGGACTTTGCTGATCAAGTGGTTTTATCCATGAGAATCTCTGTTTTTCAGTAGAACCATGCAGCGTTCAACAATCGAAAAAACGGTTGCAGGAACAATCCAGCCAAGGTAATTGAACAAGATATCCAGAGTGTCGAACTGTCTGTAAGGAGATATGATTTGAAGAGATTCGAGGACTAAAGGTCCAATCACCAAGAAGAACCCAAGGGCAAGCCTGTTCAGACGGCTGGCTCCGATTCTTGAAATCAGAATCAGAAGAACACCTCCGGAGAAGAATCCTACGAAATGAAGGAACTTGTCGCTTCCGACTACAAAAGTTTGTACTCCCGGTCTCAAATAAAAGTAGACTGTTGCAATCATGTATGTGATTGACAGAATCGCAGTTATTATCTTCTTCATAACTAAGATTATGCTTGTGACAAACATGAAAGTCAACGACATTTCAAGAAGTGAAACCTCCCAAACGAGTTGAAAAGCTGATCTTTCTTTACTATAATGAATTGTATTGCGAATCGAGAGGAGGACAAATCAGATGTCCAAAGTTTGTGAAGTTTGTGGTAAGGCACCAAGAACCGGAAATATGGTCTCTCACTCAAATAAAAAGGCCAAGCGCTGGTGGAAGCCGAATGTTCAAAAAGTCCGTGCCGTAGTTGATGGTGAGGTAAAGAGAATTAATGTTTGTGTGAAGTGCCTTAAAGCTGGGAAAGTCACAAGAGCAATTTAGTTATAGCATACCGAGCGTGTTTTGCCAAAAAGGTATTCCATGAATAGTAGAAAGACCTACGCCTTAGTAAATCTGTCTGCCTATAGACAGAATCTTCTTTATTTAGCTGGGAAAGCATATCCAGCGAGGCTGATGGCAGTTGTGAAAGCAGATGCGTACGGCCATGGCGCTGAACAGCTGTCCAAAGTAGCCGAGGAAGCTGGCGTTGAAAGGCTTGCAGTTGCTTTTCTTGAAGAGGGGATAAAGCTTCGAGAGAGCGGAATATCTCTTCCGATTCTTGTCCTGAACTATGTGGATAATGAAGAGATACTTGCTGCAAAGGAGTACGGTCTTACATTGTCGCTCTGTTCCTCCGGTCAGCTTGATAGCATTTCTGGCCTCAACGAAACCCTTCCTGATTTTGAGATTGCAGTAGATACAGGGATGAGACGGCTTGGGATGAAATGGGAAGAATCGATCAAGTTATATGAGTCGGCGGTCGCTAATGGAATCAAAATAACGGGTGCTTACACACACTTTGCTACCGCCGATGAAAAGGATAGCGATTTCGTTTTCGAGCAGAGTGAGGAGTTCAGAAAGTTCCTCCAGGGCATTGGTAAGAGCAGGGGCAGGGACTTCGTGGTTCACATTTCGAATAGCGCCGGTACCATCTTTCTTGATAACAAAGACTACGATTATGTTAGAGTGGGTATTGCAACATATGGTCTTCAACCATCGAGCGTTATTGACTACAATCTCAAGCCGATAATCGAGTGGAAAACCTGCATTTCCTTCCTAAAGAAGATTCGAGCCGGTGATTCAGTTAGTTATGGAAGAACCTTTGTTGCCGGACGAGAGATGCTTGTTGCCACTATTCCTGTTGGCTATGCAGACGGCTTTAATAGACTGCTCTCTAACAGAGGTTGTGTTATTATTGCGGGCAGGAGATGTAGAGTCCTGGGTAGGGTTTGCATGGATCAATTTGTGGTTGACGTATCACATGTCGATAGTAAGCTGTCGGTGGGAGACGAAGTAGTTATTATCGGTTCACAGAAAGAAGAGACGATAACTGCGGAGGAAATTGCAGAACTGTGCGGTACCATAAATTACGAAGTGGTTTGCTCTATCACTTCTAGAGTTCCCAGGATCTATTGGAAAGGAGAAGATTATGAAACTCCGCGACATAATAGGAAATGAGATTCTTAGTCAGATAAATGACGACCAGGATAAAACTAATAAGGACGGTCTTCCGTTTGTTTCGGACCTGCGCCCGGGAAGTTCTGTCCTTTCAATATTTAAGGTTCATTCTAAGAGAATTCAGGAGGCTCGAGACGGGAAGAAATTCCTTCTTCTCACTCTTTCTGACAAGACAGGCGCGATAAGAGCTATCGATTGGTTCAACGCAGAGCACAACGATGACACTCTGGAACAGGGAACCGTTGTAAGAATCTCGGGGCGGGTAGTTGTATATGAAGATAGGCAGCAGCTGAATCTTGATTCGGAAGGTATTCAAGTTCTAGAAATCGGACAGTATGATCCCGAAAGATTCATGGCTGTAACAACCAAAGATATCCCGCAGATGTACGATGATCTTTTGGGTCTTATAAACAATATGAGTGAAGAGCATATCAAGGCCTTGCTGAGAGATATCTTCGAAAACGATAAGAAGTTCATTGAGAAGTTCATTATCTCCCCTGCAGCGGCAAAGGTACACCATGCTTACAAGGGTGGTCTTTTGGAGCATACAATGTCTGTTGCAGAGCTTTGCGTTTTCTTCGCAACGAAGTACAGTGATTCTATAGACAGGGATCTTCTGATAGCAGGTGCATTGTTGCATGATATAGGCAAAGTTTATGAATACGCGGTAACGCCTGCCGGAATCGATCGAACTAACGACGGTGAGCTAGTTGGTCATATCGCTATGGGAATTGAGATGGTAGGCAGAGCAATAGCGAAGATACAGGGCTTCCCGCGCTATCTTCAAACCGAGATCAAGCATCTTCTTCTATCTCATCACGGAGAGATGGAGTGGGGTTCCCCTGTTATTCCAAAGACAACTGAAGCGATTGTTCTTCACATGGCCGACGACCTCGATTCCAAAGTTGCCCAGTTTCGTGAGATTGAAGAGAGAGAATTCAACGGGTCAACGGCTTCTTGGAGCAACTATGATCGTTTTCTGAATAGAAGGGTCTTCATGAAGAACAGAAGATCAGGTGACTGAGGAATTGGGAGTGATATCTTGCCTGACAAGCTTGTTATAGTTGAGTCGCCCGCAAAGGCGAAGACGATTGGTAGATACTTGGGAAAAAACTACGAAGTTGCAGCTTCAAAGGGACATGTTAGGGATCTCCCCGAATCTAATCTCGGATTGAATCCTGAGAATTTCGAACCCACATATGAAGTCCTGAAAGGGAAGGAAAAAGTTGTACAGGAACTCAAAAAGAAGTCCAAAGGCAAGAAAGTCTTTCTGGCTTCTGACCTTGACCGTGAAGGAGAGGCTATTGCGTGGCATATTTCAGAGCTTCTTGGCCTTCCCAGAGATGAAAAGAACAGGATAGTCTTCAACGAGATTACTGAATCTGCAATAAGGAGCGCAATTCTTAGTCCAAGAAATATCGACATGTCAAAGGTTGAAGCTCAAGTAGCTAGAAGG
Source organism: Mesotoga sp. UBA5557 (assembly GCF_002425715.1). Taxonomy (NCBI): domain Bacteria; kingdom Thermotogati; phylum Thermotogota; class Thermotogae; order Kosmotogales; family Kosmotogaceae; genus Mesotoga; species Mesotoga sp. UBA5557. Next base: position 68,830 of record NZ_DIMV01000025.1, on the reverse strand, counting down.
GTTCTGGACAGAATTGTGGGCTACAAGATAAGCCCGCTTCTATGGAGAACTATGACTAAGGGTTTGAGCGCCGGCAGAGTTCAGTCGGTGGCTCTGAAGTTAATGGTTGAGCTTGAGAAGAAGATCGCAGTCTTTGTTCCGCACAGATTTTTCAAGATTTTTGCTAAGACTGCCGAGGATCGGTTCGCTCTTTCGCAAATTGAAGGAAAGAAGTTTAACAACAAATCCGTGACTACTGAAGAAAAGAGAGATGAGATCATTGAAGAGCTCTCGAAAAGCGTTCTCCGTGTTAAGGATGTTAAGAAACGAACTTCCAAGAGAAGCGCTCCGATGCCTTTTATTACTTCAACTCTTCAACAAAGCGCGATTGGGGAGCTAGGATGGAGCGCCAGCAAGACCATGAAAGTTGCTCAACAGCTGTATGAAGGAATTGAGACAGATCAGGGCCAGATAGCCTTCATCACATACATGAGAACAGACTCCACAAGGATTTCGAGTCAGGCAAGAGATAAGGCAGTAGAGATAATCAGCAACAGCTTCGGAAGCGAATACGTCGGTCCTGTTAGATCAGGCGGTAAAGGTAAGAAAATTCAGGATGCTCATGAAGCGATCAGACCAACATATCCCGAAAATGATCCGGAGATGGCCAAGAGGCTACTGTCAGGAGATAATCTCCGTCTCTATGCCCTAATATGGAATAGATTCATTGCTTCTCAGATGGCGAGTGCAGAGTATGCGGTGACAGATGTTGAATTGGCTGACGAAAGCGGCAAGTACATTCTGAGTTTGACCGGAGAAAGAAGACTATTCGACGGGTTTGAAAGGATTATCTCAAGATCCTCAAAGAGCGAAATTGGCCACGACTACAAAAAGGGAGAATTAGTCAAGCCTTCCAAACTAGAATGGGAAGAGGATACAACCAAACCGCCTTCCAGATTCAGTGAGGCCTCCCTGGTTAAAGAACTTGAGAAGAGAGGTATAGGGCGTCCGTCAACATATGCAACGATAATTTCCACACTTCTCGACAGGAAATATGTGCTGAGACAATCCAGAGAACTAAGACCGACATTGCTGGGCTCTATTGTGAATGAGTTCTTAAACGAGTATTTTCCGGATGTTGTTAACACGAATTTCACAGCAAACATGGAAGAAGAACTCGATGGAGTTGAAAACGGATCAAAAAAGTGGCGAGATGTTGTTCACGATTTCTATGAAGGTTTTAGAATAGATCTTGATCAGATTGACAAGAAGATCAAGAAGGGAGAGTTAAGAATCGAATTCGAGACCGATAGGGAGTGTTCTTGCGGCGGAGCCTTCAAGGTTGTATTCGGAAGGTACGGCGGATATCTTAAGTGTCAGTCTTGCGACAAAAACGAGTCTGTGGACATGACGTCCTTCACCTGTGTTATCGATGGAAAAGTTCTTCTGAAAGATGTTGCCCCGAATCAGAAATTAGAAGTTGAGATAGATGAAAGCTGTCCCGAATGCGGATCCAATTTGGTTAAGAGAAAAGGAAGATACGGAGAATTCATTGCCTGTTCTGCCTATCCGAAATGCAAGTACACAAGGAACGTCAGGATTGATGCACATTGTCCGAAATGCGGCGGGGTTGTTGAAAAGCTTAGAAGCAAGAAGGGGAAAAACTACTACAAGTGTTCCGGTTGTGGGGAAATGTTCTGGAACGAACCTACAGAAGAGAAGTGCGAGATCTGTGGCTCCAATCTCTTCCTCAAGGTGAAGCGAGGCGGAAAGAGAGTCAAGTATTGTGAAAACTGCAAGAAGGATTTCGAGGTGGGAGAAGCTTGATGCAGCGAAGGGTTGCCGTTGTTTACGGCGGGCTTTCTAATGAGAGAAACGTTTCGATTAAGAGCGGAATGAACGTAGTAACTTCTCTTGAGAAGCTCGGTGTGGAAGTAGTGCCCTTTGATCTCAGAAGGGAGACGATTCCTGCTCTTCTTACTTTAAAGGTAGACCTCATGTTTTTGGCTCTACATGGTAAGTTCGGTGAAGATGGGACGCTTCAGGGTATGCTAGAACTGGCAGGAATGCCCTACACCGGTTCCGATTCCAGGACCAGTTCGATTTGCTTCGACAAGGAGATTACATACAGGCTTGTCAGGGATATCGTCGATCTGCCCGTATGGAGAAGAATTGGCGGCGAGGTCGATCTTGAGGAGTGGGAGACATTTCCCTGTGTGGTGAAGCCGGTAAGAGAAGGATCGAGCATCGGCGTATTCATCTGTGACGATCTTGCGGTATTGAAGGAAAGAACAAGGGAACTTCTTGGCACTTACGATTTTCTTCTCCTTGAAGAATACGTAGAAGGAAGAGAAATCACCATATCTATCATTGATTCGGAAGATGACCATATGGTTCTTCCGATTCTAGAGATAAGACCGAAGAGACGTTTTTATGATTATGAAGCGAAATACACGGCAGGGTTGACGGATTTTGTGGTCCCGGCTCCAATGAATAATGACGTGTATGAAACGATTATCGAAAAGTCTGCTGCAATCTACGATCTTCTCGGATGCAAGGATTTTGCCAGAATTGATGGAATACTGAGGGATAAGACTTTCTTCTTTCTCGAGGTAAATACTATACCTGGAATGACTGACCTGAGTGATCTTCCTATGTCTGCCAGGGCCGCGGGCATGTCTTTCGAGGACATTGTTCGGGGCGTGATTGAGTCTGCTGAGAAGAGGAACAGGAGGTAATCATGAAGACGATGCACGGTACAACGGTACTGGTTCTGAGAAGAAACGGAAATACTGTTATGGTAGGAGATGGTCAGATCACGATCGGAGATACAGTGATGAAAGGCACAGCCAGAAAAGTAAGGAAGCTTGGTGATGGAGCGGTATTAGCGGGTTTCGCGGGTTCTGTAGCCGACGCAATGACTCTCTTCGAGAAATTCGAGGAAAAGCTCAAGGAAGTCAACTCAAATCTTAAGAGAGCAGCCGTGAATCTTGCTAAGGAGTGGAGAACAAACAAGATTCTTAAGAACCTTCAGGCTCTTCTACTCGTTGCTGACAAAGAGAGCATTCTTCTCGTATCTGGAAATGGCGAAGTGATAGAGCCCGACGAAGAAGTGCTAGCAATTGGTTCTGGCGGTTCTTACGCACTTGCTGCTGCAAGAGCTCTGATGAGGAATAGCGATCTCAATGCAGAAGAGATAGCAAGGAGGTCAATGACTATAGCCAGTGAGATATGCATCTACACCAACACGAATTTCACTCTGGAAACACTTGGAGGAGATAAGTAATGAAGAGAGAAGAATTGGATGAGTTGACTCCAAAGAGAATAGTCGAAGAACTCGATAAGTATATAGTAGGTCAAGACAAGGCTAAGAGAGCTGTCGCAGTAGCCATGAGAAATAGGATCCGTAGACAGAAACTTCCTGAAGAGATGCGAAAAGACGTAATACCAAAGAACATACTTATGATGGGCCCTACGGGGGTTGGCAAGACTGAAATAGCAAGAAGACTGGCGGAGTTGACTGGTTCTCCGTTTACTAAGGTCGAAGCAACTAGGTTCACGGAAGTTGGTTATGTTGGGAAGAATGTTGAGTCGATAATAAGGGAGCTCGTTGAAGTCGGGGTCAATATGGTCAAGCAGGAGAAGATGAGCGAGGTTGAGGGGAAGGCGATCTTCCAGGTTGAGGAGAGAATCCTTGAAGCCCTGGTTCCCGGTCCTCAGACGAAAGGAAGTGGACCGAGGAACATTCTTGAGTTATTTCAGGGACAACAGCAGTCTAAACCTAGTCAGGAGGAACTTGAAAGAATTAAGGACCGCAGGGAAGACTATAGAGAGAGATTGAGAAGCGGAGATCTTGAAGATCTCGATATTGAGGTTGAGATAGAGGATCACAGTCAACCGATGATAATGATTCCCGGTATGGAAGACATGGGAATCGATATGTCGGGTGTTCTGGGAGGTATGGTGCCGAAGAAGACGAAAAAGAGGAGAATGAGAATTGTCGATGCTCGAAGGGCACTCTTACCGGTTGAAGCTGAAAAACTTCTTGATATGGATAAGGTCATAGCAGAAGCGATTGAAAGAGTTCAAAATAGAGGAATCGTATTCATTGATGAGATAGACAAGATAACTTTCCGAAACGGTTCCCATGGACCAGATGTCTCTCGCGAGGGTGTTCAGAGGGATTTACTGCCGATCATTGAGGGAACAACTGTCACAACCAAACATGGCCAGATAAGAACCGATTACATACTTTTCATTGCGGCAGGAGCTTTTCATGCGGCAAAACCCTCTGATTTGATACCTGAATTTCAGGGAAGGTTTCCTATAAGAGTTGAGCTTGACGCGTTGACCCAGGGGGATTTCCTAAGAATCCTGGTTGAGCCTAAGAATGCAATAACGAAACAATACGTTGCTTTGCTTGAAACTGAAGGTGTAGAAGTGAAGTTCACCGAAGATGGCCTCAATGAGATAGCCAGGGTATCCCACAATCTTAATGAAAGTATAGAGAACATAGGAGCTAGAAGATTATACACGGTTGTTGAGAAGGTTCTAGAAGAGGTATCGTTTAAGGCTCCGGACGTTAGTGATGAAGTTCTTATTGATTTGAAGTATGTTGATGAAAGAATCGGCGAAATCGCGGCCGACGAGGATCTCAGTGCTTTCATTTTGTGATGGATAGATTAGAATATGCTGCAATTGCGCTTTCGGGCGACTTCAACCCTTCTGAAATGGAGAAGATAGAGAGTTCTGGATTCGATAGCTCTCTGCTTTTTCGTTCGCCAATAGAATTGAATAGAAACAAACTGAAGAATTTCGCAAGGAATTTCTCCAGTGTTATTAGAACTCTTTCAACATACGGCAACTTCATAACTCACAGGGATGAGGAGTATCCCGATTCTCTGAAGCACATCTTCGAACCGCCTTCAGTGCTTTTCTTTCGGGGAAAAGTCTCATTGCTCGATTCAAAAAGCGTCTTAGCGGTTGTCGGATCAAGGAAGGCCGACAGGTACGGAACTTCAGTTGCCAGAGAGTACTCAAGGTTGCTTTCCGAAAGAGGAATCACGATAGTCAGCGGTCTTGCTGTCGGAATAGATGCCGAAGCTCACATTGGTGCTCTTGACGGATCTGGAACGACTGTAGGTGTTTTGGGAACGGGAATCGACGTCTATTACCCTGCGTCAAACAGCTCTCTTATCAGATCGGTCATGGAAAAAGGTTGCGTAATTTCGGAGTATCTGCCTGGAACGCCCCCTTTGAAACAGAATTTCCCAAGAAGGAATAGAATAATTGCCGGTCTAGCGAGGGCGGTCTTAGTGGTACAGGCGACTATACGAAGCGGCTCCTTGATCACCGCTAGGCTTGCGCTTGAAAATGGAAGAGATGTCTACGCTGTTCCCGGAGATATCAACCGAAAGAACTCTGAGGGAACAAACTGGCTCATAAAGAATGGTGCAAAGCTCGTTGCGGAATTCGGTGACGTGATTGAGGAATTCCCTGAGATTGACATTGGAGAGTTACACGAAGGGAGTGTAGATTCAGAGGTTCTAGAAGTTCTCGGAACCGGTTCTCTGACGTTTGGAGAGCTTCTTCTCAAAACGAAACTACCTAGCAAAGATTTGATAGTTGAGTTAACGAACCTTCAACTCGAAGGTTACGTTTATGAGGAAAACGGGCGATGGAATAGAACTTAGCCGTTTTAAGCTGGTATAATCTTGATGAAATGTTGATCTAGAGACGAGATTGGAGGGAGAAAAATGCCTTACGTTAACACAAAACTGATACTTGATAGGGCTAACAAAGAATCCTACGCGGTACCAGCGCTAAATATCAACAATCTAGAATTCCTTCAAGCGATTATCGATGCTGGAGTTGAAGAGCGCTCTCCAGTGATAATCGAAACCTCCGAAGGTGCAATCAAGTATGCAGGAAACGGCAATGTTATGCTGGGAGCACGGCTTTTTGTTTCGATGGTAAGGAGCTATGCGGAGACAGTCGATATTCCAGTTTCATTACATGTCGATCATGGAAAGAACTTCAAAATACTCATGGCCGCCATTCAGGCAGGCTATTCTTCTATAATGATTGATGCTTCCGAATTTCCCTTTGAGAAGAACGTGATAGAGACGAAGAAAATGGTGGAAATTGCTCACAGTCTTGGAGTATCGGTTGAAGCGGAACTCGGCAGGTTGGTTGGGATAGAGGACAATGTCGCGGTTGAGTCCCATGAAGCGGCTCTTGTCGATCCCAAGGAGGCAGAGCAGTTTGTTAAAGAGACTGGGGTGGACTTTCTTGCTCCTGCTATAGGAACTAGCCATGGGGCCTTTAAGTTCAAGGGAGAAGCGAGACTTGACTTTGAGAGACTGAAGACGGTTAAGAAGCTTACCGGTATTCCTCTTGTTCTACATGGAGCTTCGAGCGTTCCCGAGGAGGTCAAGAACCTGGCCGAGGAGTATGGGGCTGACTTCAAAGGGGCAAAGGGAGTTCCTGGCGAGATTCTTGCTGAATCAGTGAAATTCGGAATAAACAAGGTTAACACAGATACAGATTTGAGAATGGCTTTCATCGCTTCGTTGAGAGAGTTTCTTGCAAAGAATCCTGGGGAGTTTGATCCGAGAAAATACTTCAAGACACCGAAAGAACTGGTCAAGAATGTGATAAGGGAAAGGTTGAGACTTCTAGGATGTTCTAATAAAGCATAAACGGGGGTGTCAAATGAAGATTCTTGTAATCAATTGCGGCTCGTCCTCAATCAAGTACCAGCTTCTCGATGCCGCAAGTGAAAATGTGCTGGCAAAAGGTCTACTCGAAAGAATAGGAATTCCTGGATCAAAACTGACTCACAAGAAGAGCGACCAGAAGTTTGAGTTCGAGAACGACATTGCCGACCACACTGAAGGCCTAGAACTTATAATAGAAGTTTTGCAGGCTGAGAAGACTGGAGTTGTGAAAGACATTAACGAGATTGAAGCGGTAGGTCATCGTGTAGTCCACGGTGGTGAAAGATTTGCTTCTTCAGTGCTCATTGACGATGAAGTGATAAAGGAAATAGAATCCAACAACTTCCTTGCACCTCTTCATAATCCGGCGAACATAGAAGGGATCGTTGCTGCAAAGAAGATCCTTCCATCGGTTCCTCAAGTGGGCGTCTTTGATACGGCATTCCATCAATCAATGCCCGAATCCTCTTACCTTTACGCAATACCTTATGGTCTTTATAGGAAGTATAAAATAAGAAGATACGGCTTCCATGGCACAAGCCACAGATACGTTTCGGAAAGGGCCGCATCCATTCTAGGGAAACCACTCAAGGAGCTAAAGATAATAACTGCTCACATAGGAAATGGCGCTTCGATCACAGCCGTTAAGAATGGCAGATCTTTCGATACTTCAATGGGGTTCACGCCTCTTGAGGGACTGGTTATGGGAACTCGCTCTGGAGATATTGATCCTGCAATAGTGCCTTTCTTGCAAGAACAAGAAGGGCTCTCACCTGGCGAAGTCAACAATCTGCTAAACAAGGAAAGCGGTATGTACGGACTCACAGACAGGCAGTTCAGTGATATGAGAGACATTGAGATGCGCGCAATGGATAATGAACCTCTGTGTAAACGAGCTCATGACGTATATGAGCACAGATTGGCAAAGTACATTGGTGCTTATGCAGCCGCTATGAACGGAGTCGATGCAATAGTCTTCACAGCTGGAGTTGGAGAAAACAGCGCATATCTGAGAGCCAATATCATAAATAAGTATCTTGGTCACCTTGGGATATCTCTTGACGAAGAAAATAACAGAGTCAGGGGAAAGGAAGTAATGATTTCAACTGCAGACTCTAGAGTCAAGGTTTTTGTGATTCCTACGAACGAAGAACTCGTTATTGCAAGGGATACAAGTAAGATAGTTAAGAACGGACTTAAGGAACTGAAACTTTGGGAAGACTGAAAGGTGATGAAGGATTATAAGGGAAATTGTTCTAGAGGGAGATACGAAACTTGCAGGTCGTGGTGAGAAGGCAGACTTGTATTATATTGTGTCGTCAGGTGGGCTTATTCTTAAGGGATTCAATTCGGATGACAAGGTCTATATGGAAGGAGATCTAGCAGATCCAATGTCTATAGTTGGTGAAAAGTACAGCGGAGATCTTCTTTCCATAGGGGATTCTTCAATTCTTGTTGGCGATAGGGATGAGCTCAGAGAATATCTGGTTGCCAGGCCGGAGAGACTCGAGAGGTTCCTTCAGAATGTCGAAGAAGATTTGAGATCATGTTCCGAATCGAAGGGTCTTGATCTTGACGGTTTGGTTTCGATTTTGGTATCCATGAAGCAGCACTGGTTGAAGGAATACCCTCCACTATTGTTCGGCGAAAAGTCTCTTTACAGAAAGGGCATAAAGCTGATAGAGAGGAGGGAATACCCATCTGCTCAGGAAGTTCTGAAGAGTTATCTGGAACAGTATCAGAACTCACCTTTGTCAAGACCGGTGAAACTCTACTATTCATTGAGCTGTTTTCTAAATAACTCTTTAGATCTGGCATTGACATCGATTCTGGAGATTGTTGAAGGAGAGGCAGACGAGATAGCTGGAATAGCTAGGTTCTTTGCTTGTCGCATGGGACTTCTAGAATCGGGATTCAAGTTCCTCTATAAGGGACCCGATTACAGTTCAAACCTCTTCAGGAATTTGAGAAGGGACTCACGGAAAATCAGAAAGACCGATTCGGACAAGATTGTTGTTGAGGAGGGGAAAAGAGCCGGCAGTGCTATCTTTCTTCTCAAAGGAGAGATGATTCTCTCGAAAAGAAGAGAGAATGAAAATTCTGTTTTATTTTCGCTTAAATCTCCAAATTCTATCGGCGAAGTTCAGTTGTTGGCGAAGAGTAAGTGGGACACGACAGTTGTTGTTCGGGGAAATTCCGAGTATGTGCTCTTGGACAGAAGCCGGCTTTTTCAACACCTGATACACAAATCTCCTCAAGACGGATTCAAGATGGTGGAGTATATTCTCGGGTATATGAGACAGTCACTAATTTCATGATGTTCAATGAATCTTGTAAATCATCTCGCTCTGCTTTAGCAAAACCTGAGGATCGAGTTCCGTTGCTTCCAGAAATAGCGGATCGTCATCCGGAACGGTAGGAAAGAGAGGAGTGAGCCCTTTGTCCTTAGCGATTCCGCATAGCCCTCCTATTATTTCCCTATATGAGGAACTCTTTACTGGGCCAGCGTCTCTCACATAGAAGAGAGAATCCTTTTCCTGCCAGATGCAGTAGCCTCTTTCCTTTCCCTCGGGATTCTCAACGAAGTCAAAGTTGTACTGCTCTAGATGAGTGAAACTAGAAGGCTCTCTTTCCCACTCGGGATTTCTCTTGAAGTTGCTAATTGCAGAAAGAGCGCACTCTATAATTCTGCTTGAATCGGATTTCTTGAGTGAGAACCCCTTTGTGCCGGGTCTTTTGATGAAGAAAGTGATCAGATTACGTTTGTGCCTGAACCCATACTTTTCATAAAAGGCGATTGCTGTGGAATCCTTTTCCGGGACCTCCAGAACAATTTGCTCACAACCATTCCACTTTGCGATTTTCAGTGCCTCATCGACCATTCGGAAGCCAATTCCTTCTCTTCTGAAAGAAGACAAGACTCCCATCAGGTCGATTTTTGCTCTTTTGCCCCTGAAACTCAACAGCACAACTCCCGCATACTCTCCCTTTACTTCCATAACGAAGGATTCCGAAAGCGATATGTTGTTCTCTCTCACATCTCTCTCGAAACTCTCCAGAGTCCAGTGCATTCTGAGAACATAGTCCGAAAAAATCGAATTCAGAAGATTTACTAATTCAACTTTTGAGAGATCCTCAAGTTTATGGAACAAGTTATCCATCAAGTTTTTCCCGCCTCGCTTTCACAAAGTAGTTGTGTTCCTCCGCCAATTCAGAAAGCAAATCACTCATCTTCCAGTTCATATTCGATTCAGTGGTGGTTGCGAATACCAAGTCTCTCCCAAGATACCGACGGATTTGTTTAATGATCTGACCAATATAACTGTTCTCAAACCCACTAAAAATCACATAACAGAGAACCTCGCCGGAAGTCAAGGGAGCCTCCTTCTTTGGACATTCCGAATTCAGAATTTCCTTCAGAGTTAAGTTCTCTAACCCACGGCAGTCGATTACCGTGGTGTCCTTGAATGATTTTCGAAGGACCTCTGTTGCCGCTTCGTCACAGTGAAGAAGGACCGCACGCTGGAGCTCGAAAGTACTCATTCAATCACCTCAGAACAATTCTAGCACAGCCATACCTGCTCAAAGCCAACGGTTACCTATGGGCTAACTTTGCGAGCCGCTCGCTGTAAATCCGTGCAGACAATTATTAATGGGAAGCCAACGAAAAAAACGGAGACATTGATCGAAGCCTCAGGTTATAATAAATGAGGGAGGCGGGCTTGTGATAGTCCATGTTGGAAGATTTAGAAGTAGCAAGAGACGAGAATTCTGGGGAGTTCTTGAAGACGGTTTTGTCCGTCCTCTGGATGTGGAATGTTCAACGACGGGTGACTTTCTTAGCTCGGCATCTGAGGATCTCAAGCAACTCAAGGACCTTGCTTCCGAAGAAAAGATCGTTCTCTCCGAGATTGAGGTTCTATCTCCTATAACAAAACCATGCAGGGTTATTTGTCAGGGAAAGAACTATCTGGATCATCTTCTGGATACGGGAACAAGGCAGAAAGACAAGAAGTACAACATGTTCTTCAACAAATCCTCTGCTTCAATATCAGATCCTTGTTCACCAATTGTTAGGCCACTTGGGGTACGGCTTCTAGATTATGAAGTGGAGCTGGGCCTTGTCATCAGAGCTCAAATAAGCCGAAGTATCGATGTTGACTCATCGCAACTCACTACTTACGTAGGTGGAATCGTTATGGCGAATGATGTTTCAGCGAGGGATGTCCAGTTACCTCAGTCTCAGTTCTTTAAGGGTAAAAGCTATCGTACTTTCTGCCCTATAGGTCCGTTCATGGCGATTTTTGATGAAGAGGAGACGGAATGTGTCGCAAATCTCAATGTCGAACTGAGTGTAAATGGTTCCGTCAGGCAGAGTGCTTCGACATCTAGCATGATTTATAGCCCTGCAGAGACGATTTCGGAGCTGAGTCGGTTTTCAGATCTTTACCCTGGAGACGTTATTCTCACGGGTACTCCGAAAGGGACCGCACTCAGTACAAAAAAGGGGTTTCGTTCGTGGTTCATTGGTCAGCTTTCTGAGTCCAAAAGATGGGAGATCTTTGTTAGAGATCAGCAGAAGAGCGGGAGATATTTGAACCCCGGGGATGTTGTTGAATCCAGGATATTCTCTTCAGATGGCAGAATAAGTCTTGGTTTGCAAAGAAACGTGGTTGTTGATGAGGAGGAAGCATATTAATGATAGGAATTATTTGTGACTCAATCGTGGATCTTCCTTTGGAGCTGGCTGAAAGAGAAGATGTGTACATCGTTCCTGTGATGGTTGTTCTGGGAGAAAAGTCCTTTCGCGAGGGCGTAGAAATAAGCAAGGCCGAAATTGCGGACTTTCTTGACGACAACTTTGCCAGAACGTCACTCCCTAGCCCTGGCGACGTGATGAAGGCCTTCGAGACAATGTATGCAAGAGGTTACGATGAACTTCTTGTTGTCAATCTTTCCGGTGGGCTTAGCGGAACTCATAATTTATTCAAGACGATAGGTGAACAGTTTGCTAGCGAGCGCAAGTCGGTTGTCATTGAATCGGTAGATTCTTTGTCACTTTCGGGCGGAATAGCCATGCTTGTCTACAAGGCGATAAAGATGAAAGAACGCGGAGACTCTTTGAGAGTAATCGCATCAGACCTTAGAAGTTGCGCAGGAATCAAGAACATAGTCTTCTTCACTTTGCCGACATTGAAGTATCTCAAACAGAGCGGGAGAATAGGAAGGCTTGAGGGTTCTGTAGGAGAAATACTCAATGTGAAACCTATAGGAACAATCGACAGTAGTGGTGTTTTCACCCTCTCCGGCAAAGCCAGGGGGATGAAAAAGGCCGTTGAAAAGATGGTAGATCGTCTGCTAGACACAGTCAAAGGAAAGAAAGTCCTTTGTGTTGCTCTGTATCATTCTGGAGATGACAGCAATACGGTCTCCCTGGTTGATTGGGTCAGAACGAAAATCTCTTCGCTTTCTGAGAATTTGCTTGCAGGAGAGTTATCCTCTGGAATCCTTGTCCACGGAGGGAAAGGAATTATTGGGATAGGGGCCTTGATTGCGTAGGAATAATAAGATCCAGTAATCTTATACTAATACACTGAAATCGTTGGAAGAAGCGTATCAAGTAAATCGATTGCCCAACAAGAAGCAACAGTGAGCAACGGAAAGATCTCGGGATTTATCTGCAGGATACAACAGCTAATTTGCCTTTTTCTTCGGTATTTATTCTTCATTCACTCAAATAAAGGATATTCACGTTTTGACTGACTTAACTGAATTGTTATAATGGAAGCGATTCCAAATTCCTATTGATTATAGGAGCGATCTCTTTGAAGAAGCCAACTATTAAGGATGTTGCAGCTCTTTCCGGAGTTGGAACCGGTACCGTTTCACGTGTACTAAATGGCGGTTCTGTTAAAGAGGCAACCAGGATTAAGGTTGTTAGGGCGATTGAGAAATTAGGTTATCAACCGAATCAAACGGCAAGAACACTGGCGGGAGGTAAGACAAGAAGAATTCTCTTCCTGATGCCTGAAGTCAGGACTGAGTTCCATTGGAGAGTTATGAAGTCGTTTGATGACTATCTCGACATGAAAAACTACGAGATGGTAATTTATCCTGTGTTTTCGGAAAGGAGACTGAGAAGACTTAGGAGAGATCTTGCTTTGCTTCATGACTCAGATGGGGCTGTAGTTTGTACAATGAACACAGAATTCTTGCTTAAGAACGGTATTGACTTCGGAACAAACATGGTCTTTTTTGAGGCTCAATCCGAGGAGTACGACTGTGTTTATCTGGATAATGTCATGGGCGGAAGGATGGCTGCCGAGCTGCTCATTGAGTGTGGCTCATCAGATTTCTTTGTGATCTCTTTTGAGGAAGAAAACACTATTCTAGCAACTGAGAATTTCGAAAAGAGAATTGAGGGCTTTATCGACATTCTCCGGGACAAGGGATATGATTTTGACCCTGAGAGGCTCGTCTACACATCGTTCTTCTTCGAAACGGCTCACGAAAAGATTGCACGGATCCTTTCTGAAAACACTAAACCCGGCATTTTCGCATTGGCCGACAATTTCGCCCTTGAGGTTCTTCAGACTGCAGCTGCTATGAAGAAGATTCCTGGAAAGGATTTTTTCCTTGTGGGATATGATAATCAGAGTTGGACTCAAAGAGCTGGTTTGACTACAATCGAGCAGCCAATGGAAGAAATGGGCAAGAAAACAGCGGAGCTGATAATCCAAAAGATAGAAGCACCAGGACAGTATATTCAGCCGGTAAGATTCCTGCCCAAGCTAAAACGCAGGAGGACGGCGTGATTTATCTCTAATAGTGAGGAGGATTTATGGCCAGGAAAGATAAGCTATCACTTGCTCAGAAGGAACAGAGAACCGCTTACAAATTGCTTATTCCAGCTCTGCTGATCCTAGCGGCCGTTGCCTTTTATCCCCTGTTTCAGGTTTTCTACACGAGTCTCACCGACAAGGTCTTCGCCTCGGGAAAGGACGAGGCGCCTGAGTTCATAGGGCTAGAAAACTATAAGCGTCTGCTCGGGCTTACAATACAGGAACTACCTGCGGTGTTAGATGATTCAACCGGAGAAACATTGATTGACGAGTCAACGGGTAGACCAGTATATGAAAGAGCGATTAGAGTCTTGCCCAGAAGTCCGATCAGGTACAGAGAGTGGTTTCAGTTTTCTTTTTTCGGACGGCGTTATGTAGTAGGTGCGAGAGATCCTGAGTTCATGAAGGCGATCTGGAATACGCTGGTCTTCACTGTTATTTCGGTCTTTCTAGAGACTATTCTTGGTCTTGGAGTTGCACTTGTAGTGAACAGCAACTTTAAGGGGAAAGGAATTATGAGAGCTACAATGCTTGTTCCCTGGGCCGTTATTACCGTTGTCTCAGCTAGGATATGGGAGTGGATGCTTCAACCAACGAGAGCTGGTCTTTTCAACATGGTCCTTAGTAGACTAGGCTTGGGCGATGGAGATCTTTCATTCCTCAGTATGTCAGGTCTGCAAATGCCCACTCTCATAGCTGTAGATGTTTGGAAAACAACACCGTTCATGGCGCTTCTGATTCTTGCGGGATTGCAGCTTATCCCGAGAGAACTATATGAAGCTGGAAGGGTTGATGGAGCAAGTAGAATTAGACAGTTTCTCTCTATCACAATGCCGCTTTTAAAGCCTACGTTAGCTGTAGCGCTCATCTTCAGAACGCTTGACGCCCTAAGAGTGTTTGACGTATTTCAGGTCTTGATGGGCAACCGGATGTACTCTATGGCCTCATACAATTATTATCAGCTGATCGGGAACAGGAATATGGGACTAGCTTCGGCAATAGGCGTAATAATATTCTTCCTAATCGGTATCTTCGCTGTGATTTACATGAGGCTTATGGGAGTTGATGAAGAATGAAGAAGAGTAGATTGCTCTGGTTCATAGGGAGAGTAGCTTTCTGGGTACTCGTACTGTTCATATTCTTTTACATGCTATTTCCGTTCTACTGGGCAGTTAACTCCTCGCTGAAGTCTGAGGCTCAACTACAAATGACCCCCGCTACTTTTGTTCCTGTGGACGGAAATGGAAAGTTCTCGCCGACACTTCAGAATTATGTTGCTGTGTTCAATGACGGGACCTTCGTTAGAGCTTTGTGGAACAGCACCATAGTTGCAGGACTAACTACAGTTCTTGCTCTAGGAGTTGGGTCTTTTGCGGCCTATGCAATGGGAAAACTTAGGTTCAAAGGGAAGAAGATAACACTCTATCTAATCCTTTCGCTAACCATGTTTCCTCAAATCACTGTACTCTCTGGGTTATACGCGGTAATCACAACGCTGAATCTAGGTGCTAGATTGAGTTTGATCCTCTCTTATATGATTTTCACTTTGCCTTTTACAACATGGGTTCTTACAGCTTTTTTCAAAGAGCTTCCTACGGAGATTATGCAGTCGGCATGGGTCGACGGTGCAACTCCATTCCAAACTTTCTATATGATCTTGCTGCCTTTGACAGCGCCGGCTCTAGTAACAGCGGGATTACTGGCATTTATAGCTGCTTGGAACGAGTACATATTTGCTCTTACATTCACAACTATTGCGCCTCAAGCAAGGACAATTCCCGTCGCGATTTCGTTGTTCACAGGGAGTGTCTCGAGACAGGTTCCCTTTGGCGAGATCATGGCTGGCGCGGTAGTGGTTACAGTACCGGTTGTGGTTCTTGTTTTCATCTTCCAAAGACGAATTGTGCAAGGATTGACTGCCGGGGCGGTAAAGGGATAGCGATGCTGAAATGATATGAATGTTTCGCTTCAATGCTAACGGGAGGTGATTTGAAGAGTCAAAGTAACTAAATGAGATTTGAGGATTGATGAAACTCAAAAAAACTCTTTTGAAGGAGGGGTATTATGAAAAAGGTACTTTTAACTCTCATGGTAGTATCATTCGCGTTAATGGCCATTTCCCAAACTGTGATTACGGTAGCCGCAGGAGCTGTCGGTCAGGAACTCGAGCTGACAAGGAAGGCTGCTGAGATGTATATGGAGATCCATCCTGATGTCACGGTAAGAGTACTGGACACACCAGATATGGTACAGGACAGACTAGGTCTCTATCTCCAGTTCCTCGAAGCAAGAAGTCCCGAGATTGACGTTTATCAGGTGGACGTAATCTGGCCCGGCGACCTCGCAGAACACTTCGTAGATCTTTACGAGTACAACGCCGACAAGGTTGTATCGATGCACTTTCCGGCAATAGTTGAGAATAACACAGTCGATGGAAAACTGGTTGCCATTCCATGGTTCACGGATGCCGGACTTCTCTACTACAGGACCGACCTTCTTGAAAAGTATGGGCTTGCTGTGCCGAAGACCTGGGACGAACTGGAAGAGACAGCAAGAATAATACAGGAAGGTGAGAGGAAGACAAATCCCGACTTTTGGGGATTTGTTTGGCAGGGAAACGCCTATGAGGGCTTAACATGTGACGCTCTTGAATGGCTTGCTTCGAACGATGCAGGTACGATTATCAGCGCCGACAAGAAGATAACAATTGCCAATGCAAACGCCGTTGAGATACTTGAAAAGGCCGCCGGCTGGGTAGGCACGATCTCTCCAAGTGGCGTCTTGACATTTGCCGAAGAGGATGCAAGAGCGGTATGGCAGACAGGGAACGCTGCTTTCATGAGAAACTGGCCATACGCTTATTCACTAAGCGGAGGCGAGGACAGCGCCGTAGCAGGAAAGTTTGACGTTTCTCCTCTACCTGCAGGAAAGAGCGGTAGCGGAGCGGCAACGCTTGGCGGTTGGCAGCTCTCGGTTAGCAAGTACAGCAGAAATCCGGAAATTGCAGCCGATGTGGCGCTCTTCATGGCTGGATATGAAGTTCAGAAGATGAGGGCAGTAGAAGGCTCCTTTAACCCAACAATTGGGGCTCTTTATGCGGATTACGAAGTGCTAAAAGCCAATCCGTTTTTCGGTTCATTGTATGATGTGTTTATAAATGCCGTTGCAAGACCTTCAACGGCGACCGCGCCACGATATAATGAAGTGTCTACTCTCTTCTTCAAGGCGGTTCATAACATCCTCTTGGGTACAGCAGATGCTCAGAACGCTCTTGAAGAACTGGCTCTTGATCTCGAAGATTTGACAGGATTTGAGGTAGTTTGGGGCTTCTAGTAACTGTCTAACTTGGTTAGCTGGTCCTAATCGGGACCAGCTAACCTTTTGCCAAAGCAGAAAGAAGGTGTGGACGTGAAGACTACGCAAGTACAGAGAAAGAGTCTGAAGGACTATGAGCCTTTTATAGAAAGTGATCTATTGGAGAGTATTCTTCAGCTTTCGAGCGAACTCAGGGGTCTGAGAGTTTTGCATGTCAACGCAACATCTTTTGGAGGAGGCGTGGCGGAAATACTACACACTCTGATTCCTCTAATGAAAGACTGTGGCCTCACTGTCGATTGGAAAGTAATTGACGCTCCTTCTCGGTTTTTCGACCTTACAAAAAGGATGCACAACGCACTTCAGGGTAAGGAGGATCGACTATCAGATGAAGACAGGAACCTTTTTGAAAACGTTTCAAAAGACAACGCGAGTTTTATAAAACCAGGTGAATACGATATTGCGGTGATACATGATCCTCAACCGGTAGGTCTTCCTGCCTTTGCAGAGTTCGGAAGTTGCAGGCTTGTATGGAGATGTCACATTGATACTTCCTCACCTAATCGGGTCTTCTGGGATTATTTAAACGGCTTCCTGTCTTACTATAATGCAGCTGTATTCACACTCAAAGACTATGCTAAAGACGGGATTTCAATCGACAAGATCTACGAAATTCCACCTTCAATCGATCCTCTAAGCAACAAGAACAGAGAACTATCGAAGGAAGAGATGCAACAGGCACTAAGAAAACTCGGAATCGAGAGTGGAAAACCCGTTATAACTCAAGTATCAAGGTTCGATCCATGGAAGGATCCGTTGGGAGTTGTAGATGCGTATAGAAAGCTGAAGGAGAGGTTTAGAGAGCTTCAGCTTCTGCTAATAGGGTCGATGGCTTCGGATGATCCCGAGGGCTGGAAGATCTATGAAGACCTTCTAAGATACAGTGGAATGGATTACGACATCAAGGTTCTCTCGAACTTCCAGAATATCAGTGATATCGAGGTGAACGCAGCTCAAAGAGTAAGCAAAGTCGTTCTTCAGAAATCACTTCGCGAGGGTTTTGCTTTGACTGTGAGCGAGGCAATGTGGAAGAAGACTCCCGTAGTTGGGGGAAACGTTGGAGGCATTCCTCTTCAGATTCACCACGGAATTAACGGCTATCTCGTTGAAAGCGTTGAAGATACCGTTGAGTACACTGGAAGAATACTTGATGATCCCGGTCTTGCAAAGGAAATGGGGAACAAGGGATATGAAATAGTGAAGAAAGACTTCCTAAGTACGAGACATCTACATCAATATCTTCAACTTTTCCGAGATCTTGCGAATTGAGAAGGCCCCCGTCCCGGCCATATGCGGAACGGGGAGCTTCATATCAGAGGAGCTTCTCCACCTTTCTTCTTTCAAGATTCTCGTATATGGGCAGACCATGTAGATAGAGATTTGGAGCTTCACCCTGTATGAGCGGTAGTGCATAGGATCTGAACTCCTCAGTAACGTGAAATCCGTCTTCCGAGATGAATTCTCTAGGAAGGTCTTTCGTTCCGTTGGCGATCCTCTCCAGATCAACTGTGCAGTATTTTTTCAGATAGGGCCTATTACTTAATCGGCGAATTGAGACCATCACTCCGCTTACCCCTTCTAGTGCCTCCCTGACTGCTAGTGCTCCTACCTCAACTGCTTCTTGCCAATCTATAAGGCTTGCAATGTGTCTTGAAGACCTCTGAAGATAATCCGGGATAGCGACATGCACTTTGCACTTCAAGGAATCGCGAATTGTCTTTTCGAGGTATTGCCCTATCTTCCCGAGCTGCACATTTCCGAAGGAATCGTAGTATCCGGCAGTAGATATGTATGATCCATCAGGCCTCTTAAGAGCCTCTGACGCAACGATTGAACAATAGCCCTCTCTTACGATTACATCATCTACTTTTGCAATGAAGGCATCTTCGTTGAAGGGTACTTCCGGGAAAAGTATGATCTGAGGACCGTGGAATCGGTCACTACTTGCGAGTGAACCTGAAGCAGCAAGCCAGCCTGAATGACGCCCCATAGACTCCATAATGAAAACCTTTGTGGAATCGCTGTACATTGATCTCAGATCTCTCGTCGCCTCCATTATCGAAATCGCAGTGAATCTTGCTGCGGAACCATATCCAGGACAGTGATCGGTTTCCATGAGATCATTATCAACAGTCTTGGGTACTCCTATCACTTGCAATGAAAAGCCTAGTTCTTTTGCTTTGTTATCGATCTTGTTGGCGGTATCCATTGAATCATTGCCCCCGTTATAGAAGAAGTAACGGATGGAATGAGCGTCGAAGACTCTGAACAATCTATCGAAGTCCTCATCGCTGTCGATTTTCGTTCTGCAAGAGCCGAATACCGCGCCAGGAGTGTAGGGAATCCTGTCTATCTCACTCCGTGTTTCTTCCGTCAAGTCAAGAAGCTCTTCGTTGAGGATTCCTTTGATACCATTTATTCCGGCAAATATCCTGTCGATTCCTTCACTCTCAAGCGCCGCAACAATCGTCCCATAAGCTGATGCGTTAATAACAGAAGTTACGCCGCCTGACTGCGCATACACAGCATTCTTCATTGTCCCACCCCTAAATGAATATACCACACTGAGAGATCACCAGTCACAAAAAAAACAGACGCCCTGAGGCGTCTGTGAAACTCGGGGACTTCTCATCGGCATGCTTCAGTAATAGTTGGCACAGTTACCGAAGCATTACNNGTACTATTATCACGCTCTTTGCTTTGGAGATTATGGCAGGCAAGTCTTCGGCGACCTTCTCATCTCTTCTGACAGATGGGGAAGGAGATTCACCGATTTGATCGCTTACGCGAGGCACAGTTACCGAAGCATTACCCCAAATAGTTATGACGTTTTTCATTGAATACAGAGTGTTCTCTACACCGGAGTAACCTGGTTTTTCATCTAGGTTGCACACTATTACGTTCTTCGATTTCTCAACTTCGAGAATTGGCATTCCATATATTGGAGAACCCTTGGCCGTATTAGCAGAAGGATTGACAACATCGCATGCACCCACCACAATTGTTAGGTCAGTGTTTTCGAACTCCGGATTTATCGTATCCATATCGTACAACTTGTCATAATCGATGCCCACTTCGGCAAGCAAGACGTTCATATGCCCGGGCATTCTTCCGGCTACTGGATGTATTCCAATCTTAACTTGCTTTCCAGCCTTCTCCAGACAGTCAATCAGATCCTTGACTTTGCCCTGCGCCTGTGCTACAGCCATTCCATATCCCGGTACTATTATCACGCTCTTTGCCGAGTTAATGACGTCTCCTATCTCCACACTGCCCTTTTTCTCTTCATTGAATCCTTCAAGTTCATTTGAGACGTTCAGCAGATTCTCCGCTCTTCTTGAGTCTGAAACAGTAGTTATTCCAGTTAACACTGCGCTGAGGTTCCTATTCATTGCACGACACATTATTCTTGTCAGAATAAGACCTGAGACTCCAACAACCGCCCCTACTCCTACGAGAAGAGGGTCCTCAACAGCGAAACCAGTTATCGAGGCAGCCACTCCGGAGAACGAGTTTAGTAGAGAGATAACTACTGGCATGTCCGCTCCTCCAACCCGAAGAGCCATTATTACTCCATAGACTGCCGATATTATCGAGAGGAAGACTACCCAAACAGAGTAGATTCCTGTTATGAAGGTGCTTACTAAAACAATTCCAGCGGCTGTTAAGAGTAGTATTCGCTGTAACTTCCCGCTTTCGTCAAGGTTGACAGGTTTTCCCGAAATGATACCCTGCAACTTCATTGCTGCAACCATACTTCCTGTGAAAGTTAATACGCCAACAGAAAGCGCAAGAGAAGCCGTTAACCACAAGTACCAGCTTGCATCGCCTAGAAACTGACTGCTCCCTGCAATTGCAACTAACGCCGAAGCAGCACCACCGAATCCATTTAGCATTCCGACCATTTGTGGCATCTGAATCATCTTCACTACATGGCCGAGTGACACTCCGGCAAACCCTCCAATAACTAACCAAAGCCAAAGAGCGGAATTTCCCATGCCTCCGTAAACGATTATCGTGTATATTATCGCGGCTCCCATAAACGCCGCTCCAATCCTATTGCCAAGAAGAGCAGTTTTTGGAGACTGCATTAATCGGATCTGAAGGATGAATCCAACTATGAATATCGCTGCAATGATAATAATGCTCATTTGTTCTTTCTCCTAACACTAGAATCAAACATCTTCAGCATACGATCTGTTACCCAGAATCCTCCCACAACATTGATCATTGCCAAAACAAGAGCTGCTCCACTAATGAAACGGACTATTCCAGAGTCAATTGTTGCAAAGACAGCGATTGCACCCAGAACGGTAATACCCGACAACGCATTCATACCCGACATAAGAGGAGTATGAAGAAGCGAGGGTACTGAAGATATTATCCTGTAACCTATAATGGCACAGGCGACCAGGAAAATTACTAAAGCCAAGAGCATAGAACTCCTCCTCTTATTGAATAGTGAAAATTATTCTATTATCTCTCCCATGGCCAACAAAGTACCGTGATGAACAATTGATCCCGCATGCGTTACAAGTGTCTCTTTCACAATCTGGTCATCAGAGTCGGTGACGATCTTTCCATCTTTCACCAGGTTGTCCACGAAGTGCCAGATATTGCTAGAGAACATCCTGGTCGAGTCTATCGAAAGTGTGGCAGGGATGTTGAGCATTCCAATCAACCACACTGAATTGTAATCGTATTCCTTACCTTCCTCTGTAAGCGCACAATTGCCCCCCTGATCAATAGCGATGTCAACAATCACAGAGCCTTTTTTCATTGAAGCGACCATTGGTTCAGTTACCAGAATAGGGGCAACCTCTCCCGGAATTAGTGCTGAGAGAATTAGAATGTCGCATGATTCCAAATGCTTTGACAGAATCTCTCTTTCCTTCTCGTACCACTCCTTTGGGAGCCTCTTAGCATAGCCGCCTTTTCCCATGGCCAGTTCCTGCGGCACGTCGAATGGAATTACCTCGACACCAAGCGACTTTGCCTGAGCAGCCGCTTCGGGCCTAATATCAAGTGCCTTCACCTTTGCGCCCAACCTCTTAGCGGTCGCAATTGCCTGAAGGCCAGCCACTCCGATGCCGACAACCACCACTTCAGAAGGAGGTATCATACCTGCAGAAGTAGGCATCATAGGGATGAATTTTCTTATTCTGTTTGCACCAAAGATAACCGATTTATAGCCCGCCACGGTACTCATCGAGGTCAGAGCGTCCATGGACTGAGCCTTTGAGATTCTTGGAATACTGTCCAGGGTGAAACTGGTGATCTCTCTCTCAGCCATAATCCTTATGGCCTTGTGGTTGACATCGTGTGCAGGGTGCAAGAATGCAACAATTGTTGCTCCGCGATTGATTAGCTCGGCCTCATGTTTTCCGAGCGAATTGTTAAACTGCGGTTCCTTGACTTTGAGAATCAAGTTAGCTCTTGAATAGACTTCTTGCGCGGTTGAGACTACTTCAGCTCCAGCAGCTGAATAATCACTATCAAAGAAGAATGCCCCCTCTCCGGCTCGACTCTCAATGACAAACTTAGCGCCGTTCTCAACAAACTTCTTTGCAACATCAGGAGTCACTGCAACGCGGAGCTCACCAGCAAGAATCTCCTTTGGAACACCAATCGTTAGTCCCGAAAACTTCATTCAGAATTCCTCCTTAACAGTCTTTGATTAAAGCACAGCCTCATTATACAATAGAGTTTGAAGAAACGAAACGACCGAATTTCTGCACAGAAACTCGATAAGAGCCAGATATTCGTATGTAGGTGCTCACCCTTCGTGATTTGAGACATTATTCGAAAACGGAGTGTTTCCCAGATTGTTGCGAGCGAAATTCTTGACTCAATATTCTGCCTACGGGCGATCTATCTTACTGTTATTGTGAAGGTTGTCGTGGCCTCCCCGCCTTTGAGATCACTAGCTCTAAGCATAACTGTGCTTGATCCAAGTGTTTCAGGAATGAATGAGTAGATGCTACCGGTCAACACTCCAGGTCCATAGATTAGTTCGTATCTAAGATAGTCTCCGTCGGGGTCGCTGCTGAACTGTCTCAAGTCAAGCCGAAGAGTTCTTGAGATTATTGTGGTTTGATCTGGAATATTGAATTCGGGCGGCCTGTTCGTATCCGTAACGAGCACGTCAAAAGAAGCATTTGCCGTACCTCCCTTACCGTCTGAAGCACTTACGACGAATGTGTAGAAGCCGTAATCCTCGTACCCAGGTTCAATTATCAGCCTGCTTCCTTCGATCGTTCCCATTCCCTGAACGATCTCAAATGATAGATTGTCATTGTCCGGATCAGATGAGTATTCATTCAGATCAACAACAAGTCTAGAACCTTCTGCTATCGTGAACCCAGGTATGTTCAAAACAGGGGGCCTATTGCTCTCTCTGACATCAATTCTTATCGTTGCTCTTGCCGATCCACCCTTTCCATCGCTCACTGAAATAACCGCTTCGTAGCTTCCCGCGCTGCCATAGTCTGCGTCAAAAGTGTAAGTTCTTCCCTGAATTGTTCCCGGACCCGAAACCAGTGAGTAGCTAAGCGGGTCATTATCTGGATCGGAAGCGTGATCTGAAAGGTTAATCGTCAGCCTTTCTCCCTCAGAAATCCTCCTCGGGAGAATTGAGATCACAGGCGGGTTATTTGTTTGACTTACATTGAAGATCACTGTTCTGTCTACCGATCCGCCCTTTCCATCGGAGGCTCTGATAGTTGCTGAGTATCTTCCTGGATCAGATGATTGAAAAGTATACTGACTACCGGCGATTCTTCCGGAACCGCTGACAAGCTGGTATGAAAGTACGTCTCCGTCAGGATCTGAGAAGTAACTGCCAAGGTTAAGCGTAAGTTGTTCATTAACTTCAATCGTTCTCTCGGGAATGTTCGAAGCTACCGGTGCTCTGTTTCTAGTGGCGATACTGATTTGAAAGCTATCTTCAACAGTATTTAGACCGTCCGAAATCTGTAGAACAACGGTCTTTATGCCTGAGTCATTCTCGGTACTTGTATATGAATAGAGTGATCTCTCTACCTCACCAGGGCCCGAACTAATTCTTATCGAAACTGGATCATTTTCTGGATCCCTTATGAAGGTTCGGAGATCCAGAACGAGTGTATTGCCCTGGTCCAGAGTCTGATCAGGGATGCTCGACACCGGTGGAAGATTTCTTGTTTCAGCTGTTACTAATCGCGAAGAAGTATCTGTTCCTTCGGGAGTAATGGTGACTGCTGTTGCTGACTCGATTGTTGTGGAGTCAGCTGATGGTGTTGATGGAGTTGTAATGAACGCCTTATTCAATATCAAGAATGTTGAATCATCATTTCCCCCGCGACCGTCAAGAACTGTTATGGTTATACTCTCCTCTGTTCTTGTTGCAAAGTCCGGTTTGTACGTGTAGCTGCTGCCAATTATCTGACCGCTGCCTGAAGAGATTCTGTACGTAAGAGGATCCAAATCTGGATCTTCTGCGAACTCATCAAGATCTATGGAAACGGTTTCGTTGTGCGCAATCACCTGATCCGGCACTGATAGCACTGGTGGACGATTCACTTCCCTAACGGTAACGACAAATGTGGATTCGGCAGTTTGCTCTTTCTGGTCAGCAACCGAAATCGTCACAGTGTGTTTTCCAGACTGCTGATAACTCGGCGAGAATGTATAGAATGTCTCCCTGATTTCTCCAGGGCCCGCTAACTTTCTGTAGGTGAGAGATGCCATCTTTTCGTCGCTTGAGTAATCGTGTAGATCTATAGAAAGAATGTCACCCTCGTTGATTATCATGTCTGGAATGCTCATTACAGGGGGTTTGTTAAGCATATCAGGAAGCAATCTGATGGCAAATACGACTGCTACCACGACCATCAACAACGCCCAGAAGAACCATTTTCTCATACCGCAAAACCTCCATAGAGACCATAATAGTAATCAAGTCTATTATAATCTTATTCCTGTTCTATGCCCAAATGGAATGGGTTCTGAATACCTTTAGTGAGAACTCCTCACAATCGTTAGTCGGAGACTCGCATACTGTTTAACACGTCTAACCATGTTGCCTTTCATTTGTTTCCCTGTGGGTAAATTTTAACCTAATACCTGGCATAAGGGGCGATCAATATGCTAGAATCTACTTGATAGAAAAATCACAATCTAGTTTCTTCTCTCTCAATAACTGAAGATTTCGAATGGAGGTGCTGTTCGGTGCCCGTGACAATTACCATTAACGGCAAGGACTATTCCGTGAAAGAGGATCAGAGTATTCTTGAGGCTTGCCGCGAAGTTGGAATGGATATTCCAACGCTCTGTTATCACCCTGCCCTCTCTGTTGTTGGATCATGCAGGGTCTGTGTCGTCGAGGTTGAGGGAGCTCGTAATCTCTCGCCCGCATGCGCAACTCAGGTCGCTGATGGAATGAAGATTAAGACGAATTCTGAAAGAGTGAACAAGGCCGTAAGATTCAACCTTGGTCTTCTGCTTTCAAATCACCCCAATGACTGTATGACCTGTGATGTGAATGGTAGATGCGAGTTTCAGGATCTGATATATCAATACGATGTTAAAGACATGTTCCCGAAGACCCTCAGAAATGTTTCTTATGACACTTCCAGTCCATCGCTGTTCAGAGACATGAACAAGTGTATTGATTGTGGAAGATGCGTTAGAGCATGTGATGAACTCCAGGGCCTATCAATTCTATCACCTGTAAATAGGGGATATCATGTTCTGCCTTTACCCGCTCTCGGAGCCCCTATTGCAGCTACTGACTGTATAAATTGTGGTCAGTGCTCAGCGGTATGCCCGGTTGGAGCTATTACCGAAAGGATGGAGTTCAGAGATGTTGTTGCCGAACTAAAGAGACATGATAAAGTTCTCATTGCGCAGACGGCTCCTTCAGTGCGCGTTGCGTTGGCTGAAGAGTTTGGAGAACTTCCCGGAACCGTTAGCACCGGCAAGATGGTTGCTGCACTCAGAAAGCTAGGGTTCGACTATGTGTTCGATACGAATTTCTCTGCTGACCTGACAATTCTGGAGGAAGGCTCGGAACTACTCGAAAGAGTTAAGGAAGGTGGAAAGTTCCCGATGTTCACCTCTTGTTGCCCTGGATGGGTTAACATGATGGAGAAACTATACCCGGAGTACACCGAGAACCTTTCAACTGCCAAGTCTCCTCAAGAAATGATGAGTGCTCTTGTCAAGACTTTCTTCGCGGAGAAGATTGGTAAAAGGCCGGAAGACATTTACCTGGTCTCCATCATGCCTTGTACTGCTAAGAAAGATGAGAAGGGGAGAGATACACTTCAAGTAAGAGGTGCCCAATCGACGGATGCAGTTCTGGTAACCAGGGAGCTCGGGAAACTTATCAAAATGCATAAGATACCCTTCGAGTCGCTTGAAGAGGAAGAATACGACAATCCTCTTGGGATCTCAACAGGAGCTGCAGCTATCTTCGGAGCAACTGGAGGCGTCATGGAAGCGGCTTTGAGAACCGCGTACGAGGTATACACCGGGGAAGAGTTGCCCAGACTTGACTTCGACTTTGCTCGCGGATTCGAAGGTGTGAAGGAAGCTGAAATAGAAATGAAGGGCACTAAAGTAAAAGTTGCGATTGCTCATGGTGGAAGCAATGTTGTCAAGTTGATGGACAAGATACGTTCAGGTGAAGCCTTCTACCATTTTGTCGAGATAATGGCATGTCCAGGTGGCTGTATAGGTGGCGGCGGTCAACCGAAATCTAGTGTTCCTGGTTATTTGGAAAAGAGAATGGAAGCAATATATAGTATTGACAGGTCTTCCAAAATCAGGAAATCTCATGAGAATCCCGGGATTCTAAAGCTTTACGAAGAGTATTTGGAGAAGCCCCTAGGACACCTCTCACACGAACTACTCCATACTCATTACAAGAACAACAGCAAGAGCGTAATTGAGAGAAAGAAGGAGCTTGAGGAAATCGCCAAAGGGTAGCTATGATGAAGAAGGTAATCCGAGGGGCCAGGTGCCCCTCGTTTCTATTCAGCCATCGCTTCTCAGCAGAGCCAGAAACACTGCAAAGGGTGTTTTCAAGAGACACCTGAAGTCTAGCATCAACGACCTGTTCTTGACATAATAGAGGTCGTAAGCAGTTTTTACTTTGTACTCTTCAAGTGTTGTTGTGTACTTGTAATTGATCTGCGCCCAACCGGTGAGTCCGGGTTTGACTAAGAGTCTTAGTGGGTAATCGGGTATGTTCTCCATTCCAAGGCTGTGAAATGATGGGAGCTCTGGCCTTGGCCCGACTAAGCTCATGTCTCCCTTTATGATGTTGATTATCTGAGGAAGTTCATCCAATCTTAGAGGTCTCAAGAATCTGCCGAGGCGAGTAATCCTATCTTTACCCGCCTTTGTTTCAAAAGTTCTAAACTTATACATTTCGAATTCCCTGCAGTCCTTTCCGATCCTCTTCTGGCAAATAAATACAGGTCTTCCGCTAGAGATAACTGAGGTCAGCACAATTACTCCGATGACAGGGCCGAACAGGACGAGTATCGTGACTCCGAGGACTATGTCAAGTACTCTCTTGATTCTGTCGTAGGTTTTCTTGGTTTCTATTGGTTCTCTTTCGATAAGCATCAACTTCTCTTCATTGAAGCTCTCGTGAGAAAGCCTGTATAGAAAGAAGTATCTCAGAGCGGTAAGTGCCAGAGTAGGTAGGGCTATCCATGGTGATAAACGAATCAACAAAGCCCCGAATAAGCAAGACAAAACAACGGATCCAAGGGAAGAAGCCTTCTGCTTATCTGGATCGGAAAAAGTGATTCCCTCGTAACCGCGCATAGAAAAGCTAATAAAGACACATACACCAAGAGCTGCGATAAACGCATCAAAACCGTTCAATAAGAGCGGCAAAGCTAGAGAAAGATCCAGCAAATACCATAGCCTGTCCATCGTTATATTGTCTCATCTTTACAACGATATTGGAACCAGCAATTTCGCAAAATATTGAATCTTGAAAGAGGATTTGCGGTATCATGTAAATTAGGAGGTCCACGGTGAAAAAACTATATCTGAGTGATCTTCACATAGGTGACGGAACGTTAAAGGATGACTTCAAGTTCGATTCGGATCTCATCGAGCTGATACTCAGCTCCAAGGACAAAGGTTTCGGCGAGATCGTGATTGTTGGTGATGGTCTTGAGTTGCTGATATCAGAGTTTATTAGAAGCAGACGGATGTTGCCTTTTGACAGATTGCTGAAAGAGATCGATGTATCGATTGTCGATGCCATTGAGAGCAAACATCAGGAAGTGTTCAGAGCATTCAGAGAGTTCGCCGAGAGTGGAAGAGTGAAATACGTTGTTGGAAACCATGATTCCCTTTTGCTTTTCAGTGAGAGACTCCGTCACAAGTTGAAGGAGTTACTGGGAGACGAAGAGAAGGTTGAAATCCTGCCTTATTATCTTGACAGAGAGTTCAAGACTTTGGCCATTCACGGCAATCAGTACGACATTGTGAACAGATTCTTCAGAGATAGGAAGAACGGCAATCTTATGCAGCCTTTTGGTGACTATATGGCCCGTTTCATGATGGAGAACTTTGACAAATGTCTCATGAGAACCGAGCTTCCCGAGCAGGTGGTAAGGGATTATCAGAATGTACACCCTACTCTCGATGTATTTCAGTGGCTTGAATACTTAAGGAGAGTGTATGAGGTCGACTCGGACTTACAGGCGGAGTGGTCAAGGCAATTTCTTATTCTTTTGAAGAGCCATGATGCACAACGTTGGATAGATGCTAACTGGCCGGTTTTGAAGGTCATTGAGGGGTTGTTTGTGAACAGGCACGGCGGTATGAAACTCGGAAGTCTGATGGTGAGAATCGTGATGGCAGTCAGAAAGTTGAAGAAGACTGACAATCTATATAGGCAAGGGAGAAGACTGCTTGGTGCGGAGGGAAAGAAAGGCTTTCAAAAGGCCATGAACAGTGAGTTCTTTCTGATGTATGGTGACAAAGCCCCGCCTATCGTTCCAGGTGAACTGAAAGGTATTGTGATGGGTCATAATCACCGCCACGTATTGCGGATGATTTCGAGCAACGGAGAAGAGAAATTCTACGCTAATGCCGGGACATGGAAGCCCGTCGTAGAGATGATAGATGATAATCCTAAGAACGGTTTTGCAAGAAGAGTTGAGCTGGGGTACATCACTATAGAGATGATTTCTAACGAGTTTCTTGTTCAGTCGAACCATATCAAGAAACTTAGTGGCCTGCGGTTATCCGAGGATACAATAGAGCGGAATGCCGACAGTTCTATTTCGCACGAGATTGGACTAAGAGTCTGAGGAGGGATTCACGTTGCACTATTACAGAGGTTCCACGATAGTGCCGATTATCATTACTTTGCTCCTGGTAATAGTAGCTGCCGTAGTTGCAGCATTTTTCCTCTGGCCCGTTCCAGAACCGAAAATACTTATCTCGAATGTCTCGCCAATTCCGAAAAATGCAGAGAGAATCCAATATGCTGAAAAGGTAGAATTAAGATGGGAAGCTGTATATGAACGTCCCAGGCATGGCCTCTTAGCAGAAGTCTTCGCTGGCAAGGACAGAAATAGTTTGACCAGATTGGCACTTGACCTTCAGGGTGATCTGACCTCCCCTACTGAGGGGATATTTTCCTTCTCTCATGAGTTTGAGGTTGATCCTCATTCTCAGTATTGGTGGAAAGTAAGGGTTTACACAGAAGGCGGAAAATCTGCAGAAAGTGAAATCTGGACGTTCGTACTCATGAATACTTATCCTAGAAGACCAGAGCTAATTCCACCCGGCAGAAACCTGGGAAACGTCCCCCTAAAAGATCTGACACTTAACTGGAGTTCCAATGATCCTGATGGAGATGAGTTAGTATACGACGTGTATTTTGGCAGAGAGCCAAGATTAGATGAGAAGGACCTTCTCATTAGAGGAACGCACGAAACGATGGTTGACGTTTCGTTACTAAAGAGACTTGATTACTCGACGAAGTATTACTGGAAAGTCGTTGCGAAGGACTCGTATGGAGGTGAATCTACTTCTTATACTGAGAGTTTCACAACACAGATGAGGGCAGATCTTCCTGCAGTTACGCCGGAAAACCCAAGAAGCGGAGCTAGCGATTTCGATGCTGGAAGGAGGAGCCTCTCATGGAAGACCTCACTTCCTCTCGAGTACTATCCCGAACCACTTTATTTCGATGTCTATCTTGCGGAAGGTCAGTCGAGGCATTCCCTCATCGGAACCACGAATTCAACGGATATAGTTATTCCTTCTCTTAAAGGACACACAACTTACAGCTGGTATGTTGTAGTGAGGGACGCATCAGGTAAGGAGAAGAAGAGCGAAGAGTGGATCTTCCGGACTTCAAACAGAGCTCCTGTAATTGATATGAAGTATCCCTTTGCACCTCCCGGGCAGTCCTCAATACCGGTAACTTGGAGCGTAGTGGATCCCGATGGGGATAGTGTTACAACCGAGGTCTTCTTCGGGGCTGAAGATGAAGAACCTGTCAGGATTGCTTCGGGCAGAATGACATCCGTTTTTCTTTCAGCTCTGGACGAGGGGACTAGTTACAGTTTAGTCATAAAAGCCAGTGACAATCATGGTGGCGAGGCAAGCAAAGAGATGCAAATAGTACCGGGAAACCGAGCTCCTAGTGTAGCCGTTGTTAACCCGGTTTCTCGGGAAGGGGTAGAGCCATCGGCTGTCTCTTTCAGGTGGGTCGGCGAGGATCAAGATGGCGACTCGATAAGCTATGAGCTTCATCTGAAGTCGCTAGATGATTCTAGAGTTATTGGACCTATAGATTCTCAAGAACGTGTAGTACGAGATCTTGGAGAAAACGAAGAGTACAGTTGGTATGTTGTTGCGACTGACTCTAGGGGCGCATTTGTCAGAAGCGAAGAAGCGGTCTTCAGAACGGGAGATAAGTCGCTGGCACTAGTTCTACCGGTATCGCCCAGACCTGGAGAAGAAGAAGTACCCCGGTCGCACACCCGTTTCATTTGGGAAATCGATGGAGAGAGAGAGGGTCTTTCTTACAGGTTTGTTCTTGCAAATGACATCGAGATGAACAACACAGTCATCGAACGCGTCCTCGATGGACCGGATATTGAGCTTACTCAGGATATATTGAGCAACACCAGGTACTTCTGGCGGGTAGATTTGATCAAGGACGGTTCCGAAATTGCAGGAGAAATCTGGTCTTTTGAGACCGAAAACCTCCCACCCGAGGTTCCGCGCCTCATATTCCCAATGGACGGTGCTTCGGAAGTCTCTACAAGGGATCTGACCCTGAGATGGGAAGGTAACGACCCGGACGGGGTAATCGTTTCAACAAAGATCTACTTGCGCGGAACCGAATTCGTTGAGAAAGAGTATTCTGCCTCAGAGAGTTCTTTCACTATCGATGAGCTTGAACCTGGGCGAAGATATGAGTGGGCCGTGGAAATTATTGATGATGGTGGGAAGAGCTCCAAGAGCAGGTACTCATCGTTTGTTACAGGCAACCAGAAGCCAGTCATCAAGCTTCTTCAACCTTCTCGCATGTTCCTGGAGGGGGCAACGACGCCTCTTGTTGTTGAATGGGAGCTGGACGATCCTGAAGGAGAAGACCTTGAGGTGGGAGTATATGTCGACCTTGCCGAAGAGTCGTTGGGGCGCCCGGTAGCTATCGGAAATAACCTTGAGAGATATGTCATAACCAACCTCATTTCCGGAAGGGATTACTTGTTGACAATCGTGGCAGAGGATCCCGGAGGTGAAAAAGGGATTCTCGAAATACCGATAAAAAGCCGTGTTTCGGGACTAGACTACATTTATCCTTCCGGTGGAGTATTCGAGAACGACAGAGAGTTCTCTTGGTCATATTCACAACAGAGTTCGGGATACGTCTTCCGACTTTATGATTCAGATCATAACCCCATTGTCAGAAGAGTTGTTCAGGACAACAAATACAGACCCGAACTATCTTTTGAGGATGGTAGACAGTACTTCTGGGCTGTATCTGTCTTGAGAGACAATGTCGAGTATGCAGGCGAGCCGGTCAGTTTCATTTCCGGACAGCCGTTTGGAGTGTTGCTTGAAGCGCCGAGGAACGGAGAAAAAGTGTCGGCTTCGGGAGTAACATTGAAATGGGTTTTAGACGGTGATACAGAAATGATAAGGCAGAAGGAAGTCTATTTTGGAGAACTGGGTAGCCTTTCACGTTACACGGTTTCGAGCGACAGTTATCAAACAGGAAGGCTTCTTCCGGGACGAACATATGAATGGTTCGTTCAGTTGACAGACAATAGTGGAGCCACAATAAGAAGCGAGACTTTCCGATTCTCAGTTGAAAACAGACCTCCAGAACTGTCTTTAATCAGTCCCGTCGATGGAAGGGCGATCGGTGAAACGTATGTTGATTTGACATGGTCAGGCTATGATCCTGACGGAGATCAGCTGAGGTATTCGGTGTATTTTGGTTCGGGATCTGATCTTGAGCTTTATAGAGAGTCAATGCAGACAAATCAAATCAGAATATCCGGTCTAATCATGAATCGAATCTATAGATGGTACGTTGTGGCAACGGACGGCGAAAACACAGTTACCTCAGAGACGAGGACCCTTTATGTGGTAACGAGTCAAGTCGATCTGCAGGTAGAGGCTCCAGCTGCAGATTCAGTTGCCGATATCAGACCTGTCTTCTCTTGGAAGGTTACGGGAGCGCAGGCGGGAGAGTTCAGAATTTATCTGGGCGAGTCTCAAGATCAGATGTCTCTAGTAGCTACGACAGCGGGTAACTCATTTCAGTATCAGGACCGACTGAAGGAAGACAGTACGTATTACTGGAAAGTTGAGCTGTGGAGGGACGGGAGTCTGCTTGCATCAACTTCAACAGTTCAGTTCAGAACGCAGTCTTCTGGAGAACCGCAACTTCATGATCAAAGAAGTGTAACAGCGATCTACTTCGGAGAGGCATTGAATATAGTTTCTTTGGATACTTCGGGCCTCGATATCATGGAGGTTCGTTATAACTATGATGGTGAAGTGCCTGTTGTGGTCAAAGGTAATCTTGTCTACGTGATAGAAGGGACGGGAAGACTAACAACCATTGATTATAGTTCGGGTGAGGCAAAGGTTATTGGAACGATCGCAACAAATACCTCTCCGGTCAAAATAGTGCTTGAGGGAGGTTACCTTTGGATTCTAGACAATAAGAGCGCTGGAGTCGTTGTCAGAGTCTCCCTTAATAGCAGCGGAATTCCCGAAGGGATGGATGTTGTTTACAGAGATTGGACAACGCCGGTAGATTTGTTCGTTACTGAGGACCTTTCAAGAATCTATTTGGCCGATGCTCTCTCAGGAATAAAGATCC
Organism: Mesotoga sp. UBA5557; assembly: GCF_002425715.1. Classification (NCBI taxonomy): domain Bacteria; kingdom Thermotogati; phylum Thermotogota; class Thermotogae; order Kosmotogales; family Kosmotogaceae; genus Mesotoga; species Mesotoga sp. UBA5557. Next base: position 35,543 of record NZ_DIMV01000025.1, on the reverse strand, counting down.
TTCAGAGAGAAGGGACGGGATACGTCGATCGCACTTCAAGCTTCGATCTTTCTCTCGAAGGTTATTCTAGAGCCGTTGCCGAGAAGGACGGCATTGTCTTTTCCGGGGAAGCGGGCATAAACGGTGGACTGAAACTCATAGATACTTTGAGATCGCTGAAGAGCACCGTTGGAAGGTACTACATTGTCTTGAAGATCGAAGTCTCAGACGATATTCTCTACGCTTCAACCGACAAAGGAGTAGCGATTGTTGACATAAGCACTCCGGCATCTCCAGTTGTGCTAAGAGATCTGGAGCTTACGCAGGTCGATGAAATCTCAGTCTCGGGGAGGCTTATGATAGTGAAATCGGGAAACAGGATGTTAATATACGACGTAGAAAGACCAAATGATCCTATTCTGTTGGAAAGCAGAAATCAATAGCATCTAAACTTGGGAGGTGTTAGTGTGAGAAAGTATCTGGCAATGCTTCTAATAACTGTATTGTCTGTAGCGCTGTTCGCAGTAAGCGGCGTATTGGTGATGGCTATCGAAACCGAACCTGTAGGATTCGATCCGACTCTTGTGACTGCTTTTGCTTCGCACAGAGTTCTTGAAAACGTCTATGACGGTCTCCTGAAATACGATGAGAACATGAACCTAATACCTAACCTCGCTGTAGACTTCGAAGTTGTCGATCCTTATACCATCGTGTTCGAGATCAGAGAAGGAGTCAAATTCCACAACGGAGAATCCCTAACCGTTGAAGATGTTTTGTTCACATTTGAAAGGATTAGAGACCCGGAAGTGAAAGCTCCCGCAGCCACTTACTATGGTGAAGTCGAATCTATAAAGGTCATAGAAGGCAACAAAGTCGAGTTCAAGTTGAAGATTCCAATGGCCTCTTCTCTCTTACCTAACTTTGCAGGTGTCAATAGCGCAATACTTTCGAAGAGTTTTGTAGAGTCAGGAGCAAATCTTCAGCTCGTGACGAATGGAACAGGCCCGTTCTTTATGGCCGAATTTGTAGCAGGTAACTACATAACGCTGAGAAAGAACACTGAGTACTTTGTGGAGGGACTTCCTTATCTAAGCGAAATAAAGATGATGATCATGCCTGAGGAGGTAACACGGGTCTCCGCGCTAAGAAACGGAGATGTCGATCTGGCAAAGATTAGCGAGCCGCTTAGTTTGAGACAACTGCCCTCAGACAGATTCAAGATATATAGAACACCTGTTCTAAGCTATTACTTGTTGGGGTTCAACACAACCAGAGGTCCTCTAAGTAAGCCAGAGGTTAGGAATGCTCTGAATTATGCAGTAAACAGAGAGATGATCGTCAAGGCGGTTGCATTCGACGAAGCAACTATAACAGGTCCTCTAAACCCGGAACTTGATTTTTGGGCGCTCCAGCCAAATGAGTTTGAGGAGTACACTTACAACCCAGCAAAGGCGAAACAGCTGCTAACGGAGGCAGGCTATCCAAATGGTTTTGAGTTTGAGATAGTTGCTGCCCAGAGATATAACTTCGACAAAGTTGCCCAAGTTATTCAAGCTCAGCTTGCAGAAGTTGGCGTCACAGCAAAGATAAACATTGTGGAATGGGGTATCTTCATTAGCAAATGGAGAGAAAGCGATTTCGATTCTTTCATTTCCATGAACAGCGGTTCTATTGATCCGGATATTCAGTTCAACAGGACCTTCAGAACCGGTGGATCAACCAATGTATTCCTTTACAGCAATCCCGAGGTCGATGAACTCCTTGACAGAGGAAGAAGCGAGTCGGATATTGTTGCAAGACAGAAGATCTATGGAGAGCTCCAGAAAAAGCTTGTGGAAGACTCACCGATTCTGTTCCTGTATTCGGCAAACACGATATTCGCTTCGAATAACGCTGTTGAAGGGTTCAGATCTCTGGCTAACGAGAGTCTTGTTTTCTTGAGAGAAACTCACAAAGAGTAATGAGCAGGTAGAGAATGGAGTTCGGATACATTGCCAGGAGGTTGCTTTCGGCAATCCCCACTGTTCTCTTAGTAACATTTTTGGTTTTCATTGCAATCCACATAGTTCCCGGCGATGTGGTGGACATGATGCTCGGAACTCAGAACTATCTTAGTGAAAGCCAAATAGAGCAGCTTTATACTGAATATGGTCTAGATAAGCCTTTAGTCGTTCAGTATGGAATATGGGTGAGAAACCTCCTTTCTTTCAATCTAGGAACTTCACTTAGAACGGGAAGAACCGTAACCGAACTAATTAGAGAGAGATTTCCCGTTACTCTTGAACTGTCATTATTCTCTCTTGGATTCGCTATGTTGTTTGGTATTCCAATGGGAATCATATCTGCAATCAAAAGAAATGGTTTCATTGACAATTTCGTAAGGATAATCGGCCTCATCGGTCTTTCGTCCCCATCCTTTTGGGTGGGGGCGATCTTCATAGTTCTCTTCTCAGGTACCTTTCACGGCTTCAATCTCTTTGGCTATGTAAGACCGGGAGTAGATCTAATTTCCAATCTTCAAGTGATGTTTCTTCCTTCGCTCACATTGGGTTTGATGGTTGCCGCCCAGATCTTAAGGATTACGAGAACCTCGATGCTGGACGTGTTGAATCAGGATTATGTTAGGACGGCAAGAGCAAAGGGGGTAAGTGTGCGAAATGTTATTTTTAAGCATTCACTGAGAAACGCTCTGGTTCCTGTGGTAACGCTTTCCGGCATTCAGCTTGGATATCTTCTTGGCGGGACAATCGTTATTGAGAATATGTTTGCGCTTCCGGGAATGGGAAGACTTCTTCTCAATGTAGTGAACGAAAGGGACTACCCAGTTGTTCAGGGAATTGTTCTTTTTATAGGTATTCTGATAGTTTTGTTGAACATAGCGGTAGACATAATATACACACTCATCGATCCTCGTGTCGAACTTCGGTAGGTGAGAGAGATTGCTTAATGTATTCAGAAGACTTATCAATAATCCAATTTACATAGTGAGTATGGCGATTATCATAGTCATAATCATGGTGACTCTGCTTCCTGGTTTGTTTGCTCCGTACGATCCGTATAAGATGAATATGGATTCTTTCATGAGCAAACCCACCTGGAGTCATCTGTTTGGTGGAGACCAGTTTGGAAGAGACGTGTTCTCAAGATCAATATATGGAGTTCAGAAGAGTGTGATCATTGCGTCCAGCGCAATTGCACTATCTGCTATTATAGGGACCTTGTTGGGACTCCTTTCCGGCTACATAGGCGGCTGGACTGATCTGATAATCATGAGGATCATGGACAGTTTTTTTGCCTTCCCTTCGTTGATACTGGCTCTCTTCATTATTGCACTATTTGGTTCAAGCATGGCCAATCTGATATTCGCAATAGGGTTGGTCTACGTCCCGATTTTTGCTAGGACTGTTAGGGGAGCCACTTTGTCTCTGAAGGACAGTCTATATGTAAAGGCATCAAAGGCGTTGGGAAAGAAGGGTATTTCAATAATGTTGACCGACATCCTTCCAAACATCTCCTCTATACTCATAGTCACTTTCACAACAAACGTATCAACTGCCCTTCTTACAGAAGCATCTCTTGGGTTTCTTGGTCTTGGTTTACCTCCACCAGAACCTACTTTGGGAGGTATGGTAGGTCAAGGCACATCTTATCTACTTAGCGCACCATGGATCGTCCTCTTTCCCGGTCTTATGATCGCCATAATCGTACTGAGCCTGAATATTCTCGGAGATGGTCTTAGGGATGTGCTTGATCCAAGAATCAGCAGATAATTACCATCTGTAGGACCATAGGGTCGTGGAACTTGTGGATACGGCATCCACGTGTTTTTTGAGAGTCTCAATCTCTTCAGCGGTATCGATGAGTCCAGCGGCGACTATCGTTATGTCGGGTGCGTGTGCTCTGATCTTTGGGGCGATTTTCGCCGCAACAATTCCAGGGAGTATCTCAATATTTCTTACACCATTAGATACTATTTGCTGTATTCCTTTGTCAACGGCCCTCGAGTCAAGAACGAAGAACCTCAACAAGCTCTGATTCAAACCAACGTTAACGGCTTGCTTAAAAATCCTTAGTTTAGCCGTTATTATCCCATCTACCCCGCTCTTCTTAAGGTAGATAACGCTGTCTTCATCTCCAGAAAGTCCTGACACGAAATCGATATCAACAAATACCCTTTTGCCAGCAGATTTGAACTGGTCTATTCTCTCTTGAACTTCAAACAGGCCTCCATTGAGAAAAAAAACCGTCTCCGGTATAACGGCTTCCGGCCTCTCTTTTCTATCCCACAAAGCTGCAATGATTCCCTTAAGCATAGTAAACCTCCCTTAATCGATGATACAACATGTTCTGTAGATCGCTTATGTGCTCTTTGCTTTTAAGATATCCCGTAATCTGAAAAAACATTTGTGATATAATTCGAGTAAACGTGGTAGAGTTTATGAGAAAACCACGCCATGAGTTGATGGCGTGGTTTTCTTTTTGGAGGTGCCGGGATGCAGGCGGTGGTTATTGGTGGTGGAGTTGTCGGTTCGCTAATTGCCCGAGAACTCACAAGATACAAAATTGAAGTCGTTCTGGTTGAGAAGTCCGAGGATATAGGTCAAGGCGTTACCAAGGCGAATTCGGCGATTTTGCATGGTGGTTACGATGATCCGCCAGATACTCTAAGAGCGAAACTTTGTGCCGCCGGGAATTCGATGTTTACCAGGCTTTCTGAAGAGCTAAAGTTTCCTGTTAAGAGGACAGGGTCACTTGTGGTCGCCAGAGGCAGAGACGAACTGCCAAGACTTGAGAAGCTCCTTGAAAACGGCATCAGAAATGGTGTGGAAGGACTCAGAATTGTTGAGAAGAGTGAACTGAAGAGTCTGGAACCATACATTTCTGATGAGTTCAACTTTGCACTTCTTTGCAGCAGTGCCGGTATTACCGAGCCATGGATGGTAGCTATCTCTTCATCGATAAACGTCTCTGAAAACGGAGGCAGAATAATCACAAGCGATGAGGTAGTGGGCGGTACTATGAGAAATGGGAGGATTGAGAAGGTTCTTCTAAGATCGGGAAGAAAGCTAAGGGCTGATTTAGTGATAAACGCTGCGGGGGTATTCTTCGAGAGAGTTGCATCAAGCTTCGGAGTTGATGTGCCTTCCGTTAAATTGAGAAAGGGAGAGTACATTCTTTTGGATAAGAAAGCAAGTTCGCTTGTAAATAGGATTATCTTTCCACTCCCAACTGCCGAAGGGAAAGGAAGACTCGTTGTTCCAACGGTTGATGGAGGAGTTCTACTTGGTCCCACTTCTGTCGAGTTGCCGGGATTTACTCCTGAAGATGTAAGTACTACTTATGAGGGGCTGGTCTCTGTTAGAAATTCCGGGGAGTATCTGATCCCCGGAATAGACAATCCAGGCTGGTATGTCAAGTCTTTTGCCGGACTAAGACCGGAGACAGATCAGAAGGATTTCTACATAAGAAAGGCAGAAGAACTAGAGAACTTCATCACGGTTGGAGCCATCAGGTCTCCCGGATTAACTGCAGCACCGGCAATTGCAGAATATGTTGTGACTAGAATAGTCCCCGAAACAGGAATTCGCCTGGTCGAAAGAGATGATTTCGTTTCTAGCATCAAAGAGAGAGAGAGAATAAAAGAGCTTTCGTTTGAGCGAGTATCACAACTCATTGACAAGGATCCCGCCTATGGAAGGATAGTATGCCAGTGCAACGAGGTATCTGAGACTGAGGTGATTCAGGCAATAAGAGATGGAGCGAGGACTGTGGATGGAGTTAAGTTTAGAACAAGAGCTGGTTTTGGAAGATGTCAGGGCGGATTTTGCAGTTCAAGTATTGCCAGAATTCTGGCCAGAGAGCTGAAAAAAGACCTGTCGGAGATTAGACAGAACAATGAAAGAAGCTGGATAGTAAGCGAGAAGGTGAGACAATGAAGAGACTCATCACAGACGTACTTGTAATTGGCGGGGGAGCCGCAGGAATGGCCGGTGCCTTCAGCGCAGCGAAACAGGGTGTCAAAGTAACCCTGCTCGAAAGAGAGGCAGTAGTTGGCGGCGTCTTGAATCAGTGCATTCACAATGGTTTTGGACTTCAGTTTTATCATGAAGAACTTACTGGTCCGGAGTTTGCAGCTCGACTACAGAGTGAGATGAGTCAGGAAAGGGTAGATGTGATAGGTGAATCATATGTTCGGGAAATTGATGTCCGGAGGAAGGAAGCTTTGGTGTTGTCACCACAAGGTGCCTTCGAAATAGAGTCAAGGGCTCTCGTAATTTCGACCGGTGCAAGAGAGAGACCATTTGGGTCATTGCTGATACAAGGAGATAGACCTTCTGGGGTTCTGCCAGCTGGACTGGCACAGAGATTTGTCAATCTGGAGAACTATCTGCCGTCAAGACGTGCAGTTGTACTTGGTTCGGGGGATATTGGGTTGATAATGGCCAGAAGACTAACCCTTGAGGGTGTCGAGGTTGTGGCAGTAGTTGAGCGAATGCCGTATCCAGGTGGGCTTACGCGAAACATTGTTCAGTGTCTAGAGGACTATGGTATCCCGCTTCTTCTGTCGACAACGGTTACTGGCATTTATGGCAACGGAAGGCTTGAGGAAGTTGAGATCTCAAGAGTCGATGAGAAATTCACGCCTGTTCCTGGCACCTCGAAGAAATTGAAGACAGACACGCTGATTCTATCGGCAGGATTGTTGCCACAGGTTGAGGATTTCGATAATGATTTGATGATAGATCCTGTTAATCGAGGTTTCATCGTTTCCAATACCGGTGAAAGTAGCATAGAAGGTGTCTTCGCTGCAGGAAACAATGTGGCTGTGTTTGACCTGGTTGATTATGTGGCAGCTGAGGGTTGGATAGCTGGCCGACATGCTGCTCTTTTCTCACTTGGTGAGAACACGTCAGGTGACCGAGTTCCGGTCATAAGAGGAGAAAACGTGGGAGTACTGGTTCCAAGCATTGTCGATATGGAAGAACACTTGAGATTGTACATAAGACTGAGGAAGCCCATGGATGAGGGAAGAGTAGTACTAAAGGAGTTGAACTACGAAAAGGGTTTTTCTTACGGAGTTCCAAGTGAGATGATCCAAGTGGTCATAAACAAGGATAAGCTGGCTCCTCTCCTGGATGCAGGACAACTGACTGTAGAGGTGTTAACATGAAACGACATATTACCTGTGTGATCTGCCCCGTAGGTTGCAAGATATCTGTAAGAAAGAAGGATGAGAAATACGAAGTAACTGGTAACAAATGCCCAAGAGGTCAGGAATACGCACTCAATGAACTCGTAATGCCGAAACGAATACTTACAACCAGCGTGAAAGTTTTGAACGGAGAACTCCCTCTTGCTTCAGCGAAGATCACAGGCCCAATTGACAGAGCCCTAATACTCGAAAAGATGAGTTTAATCAGCAGAATAGCCGTTGAGGCGCCGGTGAAGATAGGGGACGTTTTGATAGATGACATCGACGGTGAGGGAACTTCACTTGTCGCTACTCGACCAGTTGGAAGAATCGAAACCTCCAATCAGTAGCTTTGGCTACTTGAAATAACTTTAGATTCGGGTTACAATAATCAATGTGTTCCAGCGTGGCTCAATGGCAGAGCATCCGGCTGTTAACCGGACGGTTGGGGGTTCGAGTCCCTCCGCTGGAGCCAGAACTCCCCCGTAAGGGGGAGTTTTCGTTATATCCAGCTCTGCCCTGGGACTTTCGGGAATAGCCTGGTTTTCAGGACGTTGTCAAGAGAGCATACATATCTGGCAAGTCTTTCGACTCCAATTCCACAACCCGCTGTTGGAATGAGTTCTCTCATTTCTGCTATCTCCATGTACCAGGCAAGTTCTTCGGGGTCAGTACCTTTGAATTCCATTCTGTTAATAATCCTTGGGTGTTCCCACTCTCTCTCTCCACCAGACAAGGTCTCTCCGAATCCTTTTGGAAGAATCAAGTCCATGTCTTTGAGTGTCTTTCCATCATCAGACAGGAGGTCGTAGAACTCCCTCTCCCATATTGGGAAGTCTATCAACCAGAAGGGTTCAGTGAAGCTGGAGGACAGAACGGTTTCGAAGTCTTTTCCATACTGTTCGTAAGCATCCATGAACTTCACTTTTGCGAATGGTCGGGAGGGTACTAAAGGGTCTGAAGACAGATACTCCAGTTCCCTTTTACAGCTCTCTTTAATTGTTGTAATTACGCTGGCCAGCAGATCTTCAACAAGTAACATCACGTCATCTCTGGACGCGTTCTTGATTTCCAGATCGATCTGACTGAATTCGAAAAGATGTTTTCCCGACAGCGCCTTCTCAGAAGTCTCTAGTCTCACGTTAGGAGATACTATGAAGATCCTGTCAAATGACTTGCATGCCAACTGCTTGTGGAAAATCATGGACTGCGTTAGACGATACTCCTGATCGTAATAACGAAACTTCGCGTTATGAACTTCATGGTTCAGTGGATCGGTTATTGGAGATACAACGGTGGGAAGAAGTTCCACAAAGCCTTTTCCCCGAAGGAAGTTGTTTGCTTCTCCCAGCAGTGCGGACTTAACTCTAACTGCCGATTTTACTAGCGGGTCTCTCAGGTGTTCCAGTATCCTTGTGCTTAGTCTCCCTGTGCTTTCCATTCTCTCACCCCTTATAAAAAAAAGAAGGCCGATGGTTATCCATCGGCCTTTTAATCTTCTAAAAGCTACAAAAGCAAAGATTAACTGACCGATCCCGGCCAGGAATTATTATCGACTCCTCTATTCCCATATAAAGACTCATTATGAACCATAATCATTCCTCCTGATTGTTTGATTGTACCACCTGAAAAGTAACACGAAAAGCACGCTGTTTAAGATTTGTTGAAGTATCTTTGTTAAATAGCGCTCGATCGGTTTATAATATTAGCATGAATATCATTCCGATTTTCGTTCCACATGAGGGTTGCAGAACGCGGTGTACTTTCTGTAATGAACATTCGGCTACGGGAGTAAGTAGACTTCCCGATGAAGCCGAGGTTCATGAAACTGTCGAGAGATACCTTTCGTTTTTCAGGGATCCCCATAAGGCAGAACTGGCTTTCTATGGCGGCACCTTTTCAGGTGAAGGCCGTCAGCAAATGTACCTTGAAATTGCAGACAGATTATTCAAGAAAGGAATCATTGGAGGTATAAGATTCTCCACCTCGCCGGGACTGCTTACTGAAGAGACGATTAATCGTATGAGATCTTACCCAATAACCTTTGTGGAATTAGGAGTTCAGTCATTCGACAACGATGTTCTGAGAGGGTGTCACAGAGATCATGGCACAAACGAGATTTACGAAGCCGCTCGATTATTGAGAAAGAATGGAATTGATTACGGGATCCATTTGATGACAGGATTATCTGGAGATTGCGAGGCGAAGGACATGTTCTCGACTAAGGAAGCAATCAGAGTCGGTGCATCTTGTGTGAGGCTTCATCCGGTCGTTGTACTGAAAGGATCGATTCTCGAAGAAGAGTATCATCTTGGAGGATTTACGCCGAAAGGAATTGAAGAGTCACTTGAGATTCTATGGAAGATGTACCTTTTGCTTTTGCTGTCTGAAGTGAAAGTTAGTAGAGTAGGGATCTGTCTTTACGGAAGACAGGTGGCAAATGTAGTTGCAGGTCCTTTTCACCCTGCTCTTGGGGAACTTGTCAGAGATAGGCTGATGTTTGAGATCTTAAGAGAGTTCTGCGTGCAGAATAATCGTCGCTCTCTTTGCCTTGATAGATCGAACAGCAAATGGTTCACAGGCCATAACAAGGGAATTCTCGCAAGGGCATTTAGAGAGGGGATTTCAATCTCCTTTGTCGAGAATGGAGAGGATATCGATTTGCCTTTCTACATGAAGTCTATCGGGGAAAGGATTCTGGGGGGAGTCTATGCTCAAGCTTGATTCAGTTTACATCAAGGGATTCAAGAGCTTTGCCATGCCGACGAAATTTGACGTATCATCGGGAATTACAGCTGTGGTCGGGCCGAATGGAAGCGGCAAGTCGAACGTTGTGGATGCAATAAGATGGATGTTCGGAGAACAGTCGATGAAGAACATCCGTGCTGACAGTAGAGAGGATGTGATCTTCAACGGTTCGGAGAGGTTTCCGCCATCAAACTCTGCTGAAGTAAGACTGGTGTTCGAGTCGGAGGAAGGGACCTTCTCAATAGCAAGAGAGATTTCCAGGGACGGGCAGTCGATGTATAAAGTTAACGACAAGCAGTCTAGGCTGAGAGATATCAGAGAGTTGTTCCAGGGGACAGGAGTAGGGATGGATATCTACTCGATTGTTGGTCAGGGACAGGTTGATAAGGTCGTGACAGCCTCACCTTACGAGTTAAGGGCTCTCATTGAAGAGGCCGCAGGCACGGCTGTTTACAAGGAGAGGAAAAAGGAAGCACTCGGGAAACTGGCGGCAACCGAAGAGAATCTGAGCAGGCTTGAAGACATTATCTTTGAGCTTGGCAAGCAAAGGAAGTCGCTATATCTGAAAGCGAAGAGGGCAGAAAAGTTTGTTGAGTATTCTGCGAAACAAAAGGAACTCAAGAACCTTTACTTTGGCAATATCGCAAGACTGGAAGAAGAGAAGCTTATTAGTCTGAGAGAAAGATTTGACAAAGCACGAGATGAACTGAAGGATCTTCAGAAAAAGCTAATTGAAGGTGAATCGAACTGGTCGGCCCTGAGGGCGGAGTTTTCTGAGGTCGACAAGGAGATTGAGGGTTTTACGAAACTTCTTGAAGAATATAAAAAACGTCAGAATGACTTGCTCGAGCTTAAAGAAATGTACACTCGAAGATTGAGTGAGAAAGAGAACCGACTAATTGAAGTCTCCACTAGGATAGATAATTTCAGATCGGAAATCGATGATCTCGATAAGAGAAAGGATGAGATCAAACTGATTATTGATAGTCTTGAGCAGCAGATCTCTGATGAAGAAGCCGCCCTTTCCTCTTCTGAAGAAGAGAGAGACTCGCTGGTGAAGAATTACAGTGCGCGTGAACGAGAATGGCTGAAACACCAGGAGAGTTTTGAGTCAATCTCGAAAAGGCTTTCCAAGATAGAGAATGAGCTTGAGAGACTCGATAACAGCCGTGAGGATACGGGCAAGAGACTAAGGTTAATCGAGAGTCAGCTTGAAGCTAAGAGCGCGAGGTTTGAGACTCTCAAAGATGAGACTGAATCACTCGCCAAACAAGGTAAGGAAAGCACCGAGAAGCAGCGCAAAGTTGAGGGAGATATTGGTGCGTCAAGAGAACGTCTGAATGAACTAGATACGGAGCTTGAGAAAGCAAGAGAGAAACTCTCTAAAGATGAAAATGAGTTAAGGCGTTCTCAAATGGAAAGATCCCTACTTGAAAGACAACAGGAAGAGTATCAGGGTTTTTCCAAGGCTGTGAGAGAGGTATTCTCGAGAAAGGATAGTTTTGCAGGCCTGAGAGATGTGGTTGCGAATCTCATCCAGGTACCAGAATCATACGAAACTGCGATAACTATTCTTCTCGGTTATAGAATGCAAGATATCGTAGTTGATGATTCCATAACCGCAAAGAGAGTCATCGAGTTTCTCAAGACAAATAAGATCGGCCGTGTTACGTTGCTTCCTATGGACATGATTGAAGGGAACTTCAGGAACTTCACCAAAGTGGAGTCGCATCCTGGATTCATAAACTACGCAGCCAGATTGGTTGATATTCCCTTTGGCTTCGAGAAGCTCCCGGTGTATCTCTTTGCGAATTCAGTTGTCGCCAGAAGTTTGGATGATGCAATCGAGATGAGGAAGGAAGCAGGCTTCTCGGGAAGAATAGTCTCTGTTGACGGTCAATTGTTGAGTGCTGGCGGTTCGATTACTGGTGGCTTCATTGGGGAAGAGACGAGAACCGATTTGCTTTCGAGAAAACGAAGAATTCAAGAGCTTCTAGAGAGAGAAACGGAACTTGAGAAAGAGATCCAGCTCGGTGGTAAGCAGATAGGTAAACTGAAAGATGAGACTATTGAAGTTCGCGGCTACCTTAAGACATTGCAGGAAGAGCTGAACGAACTTGCCTCCAAAGGGGCCGCGATAAACAGAATGATTAGTGAGCTCCTTAAATCTGCACAGGAAGTTGAAGAGGAGATATCGGAACTAACTAAGCTCGAGAATGAGTATACAAGAAGGTTGGAGGAGAATTCGAGAAAGAAGGAGCTTCTTGTTGGAGAGCAGACTTCTCTGAGAGAAGAACGATTGGATTTGGAAAAGAAAGTCGAGGCCGAATCCGAAGAGTTGAAGAAACAGAAAAAGGCTCTTGAACAGCTCCAAGAGACAATAGTAGACACTAGATTAAGGCTTTCAACTCTATATGAGAAACATGAACAGTATACGAAGGAACACGCATCTCTAATTCAGAAGAAGAAGAATGATCAGGAAAGTATTGAGCTCCTGTCTAGGGAGGTAACTGAGCTTGAGTCGGAGACAGAACGCCTAAGAAAGCAAGTAGCCGATCAGGAACGGGAGCTTTCATCGGTCAAGAAGGAAACAGAGAATCTCTTCTCCAGCATTAGATATCAAAGAGAGGGGAAGGAGCAAAGACTATCAGCCCTTCAGGAGGCCGAAGAAGAGATTACCAGGTTGAAGGATGAAAGAGAGAAGCTTCGTGAGCAATCTCATCAAATCGAAATGCATATTCAGGAAAGTGAAATGAAGCTCTCAAGGGTAAGAGAAGAGTTTGAAGAAGATGCGAGCGAGATTCAGATCCTGTCAGAAGAGAACCTTAAAGATGTAAAAGTGGAGCTTGATGATTACGAAAACAAGCTGAAGTTTCTTGGCAGTGTTGATCTTGAGGCAATAGACGAGTATGGAGTTGTGGATAAAGAGTATCAGGAACTCGATGAGCAGAAGCGAGATCTGGAAGAGGCCAAGGTGAAGTTGATAGAGCTGATTGATAAGACTGATGCGAAGGCCAAGAACATTTTCATGGAGACGTTCAACAACGTGAACAGTAACTTCAGCCATTACATTAAGGAGATTTTTGACGGTGGGGAAGGAGAAATCAAAATCATCCCGGGTGAAGATCTTCTTGAGACCGGTTTGGAAATAACTGTAAGGAGGCCCGGAAGGAAAGTTCAGAAGCTGCAACTTCTCTCTGGAGGAGAGAAAGCACTTGTCGGTATTGCACTAGTGTTCTCCTTATTGAGTATAAAGCCCAGCCCCTTCTACGTTTTAGACGAGGTAGATGCTCCTCTTGATGACTTCAATGCGGAGAGGTTCAGGGTGCTGTTGAGAAAGCATGCTACCGATACTCAGTTTCTTGTTGTCACCCACAACAAACTTGTTATGGAAGTTGCCAACGTTCTTCACGGAGTTACGATGACAGATGGTCTCTCAAGAGTTATTCCAGTAGAGCTTAAATCGGTTGAGACTGTAATCGGTTAATCTTTTCCGTTTGTAGCAGTCAAATGACTAGACTCCCTTGAAATAACTACAAGCATTCCAATACCAATGAGTGCTGATCCCGAGAAGAACATAAGAGAGGGGGAGTTCTTTAGAAAGAGTATATCTGCAATGATTGTGAACACAGGAATGGTGTAGACCCAGAGAGTTGCTGCCTTCCCGCCCCAAAGATTTATGCCTTTGTTCCACATTATGTACCCAAGAGCGGAGGCGAATACACTAAGAAAGAGAATCCCTCTTACTGCACCTTGAGAAAACTCAACGGGTTTGTTTAGAATGAACACCTCAGTTACCACGAGAGGTGATGAAAAGAGAAGACCCCAAAGCATTATTTCCAGAGTAGTCCATATTGAGCTGTTGTGTATCTTCTCGTAGAAAAAGGTGTAGGCAGCCCATGAAACTGCAGCCCCAAAGGAGAGGAGATTTCCAACTGTACTAGAGCCTTCGGAGAATCTCCCTGAGAAGATGATTACAAAGAGTCCGGCAAAAGCTACTAAACCCCCAAAATACTCCAAGAAATCGAATCGCTTCGTAGCAACATCGTAGAGAATTATTGTCAGAATCGGTGCGGTGGAGACGATGAGAGAAGCATCAGAAGCGTTCGTCAAAGTCAGTCCGTAGTTTTCAAACAGGAAATAGAACGTGATTCCGAATAATCCAGCCAAAGCAGCATTCTTGTGATCGATGGTCCTAAACGAACCTCTTTTCCGTGTAGACAACGGAAAGAGTATACCGACCGCTATGGAGAATCTTATATACGCTAGTAGCATTGGTGGCAGTGATTCAACGGCCACCTTCGTAAATATATACGATCCTCCCCAGATCATAGCTGTCGCTGCAAGAATTACGAGACCGAAAGATCTTTTTTTTGTTCTTCTCATACTCTCTTGTATGGGGAGTAATCTGCGTTGGATCTAGAGATCACAGGTTCAAGTATTAGAGCCTCGTATGGGTGAAGGTCAATACTTATCGTCCCAAAGGATGCACTAAAGGCCTTTCCTGCAATAGTGTCTTTCATCTCCGTTCCATTCATGAGAAAGCCCTCTTGCAGAAATACTCTTGACCTTACATTCTTTTCTGTAGGATTTACGATGCAGACTAAAAGATCATCAACAATTCCAGTTGTTCTCTTGAATGAGATTAGAGAATGATCAGAGCTGACTAGAGGTTTGAAGTCGCCCGACCGGAGAGATGGTTTGCTTGAACGAATGGTGTTCAGAGTCTTGTATAAGTTCAAGGTCTCAATCTCCTGGCACGTGTGCTCCCACTTCATTGGTGCCCTATTCTCCGGATCGTTGCCTCCTTCCATACCTAACTCTTCCCCATAGTAGATCAAAGGGACGCCCGGAAGGCAATACTGGAGAATCAACGCTGCTTTGATTCTGTCTATGGATCCAAGCTCGTTCTTCAGTCTCGGTACATCGTGTGAAGAAAGGACAGTCCAGGACTTCGACAGGAATTCCAGGCCTGCATCTCTAACTGCATCATTAATAATGTTAACTGCATCTTTCCCTGAAACAAAACCGTTCAGAGCTTCCCATATTATCAACCTGAAGTAGTAGTTCATAAGCCCATCAAGACCCGATCGCTCCGGCCAGCTCCCTGGGTAATTCCATATCTCACCAATCACGCACGAATCAGGTCTAGCAAATCTTGTTCTTTCGACTATTTCCTTCAGAATTTCAGGACCCAGATCATATGCAACGTCTAGCCTCCAGCCATCGATTCCCATGTCGAGCCAATGACGCAACACTGATTCCTCTCCCTTGAAAATGATTTCCGCAAGATCGGGGTTCTCCAGGTTCAGTTCGACAAGATTACCGGAATTCATCCAACCCCTGAATCCCTTCTCTCCCCTTATGAAGTACTCCATCAGTCTTTCGTTGCCTTGAAAAGCCCCCGGTTCATCGAAGATCTCCAGCCCATTGAACCACCTTCCAGCAATGCCAGCATGATTAAACACTCCGTCAAGTACAACTCTAATTCCCATTGCGTGGGCACTCTCAATTAGGGCAACAAAGTCTTCTTCAGTGCCAAGATCGGGGTCGATAGCGAAGTAATCAATTGTGTCGTACTTATGATTTGTGTGAGCCCAGAATACCGGATTCAAGTAAACGGTGTTTGCTCCAAGCTCCTTGATGTAATCAAGTTTTTCGACTATGCCGATCAAGTCTCCTCCCCAAAAATCATACTGGTGACTTCCGTCAATTGAAGGGAGAGGTCTTTCTTCCCAACTTTTGACCTTTTGTTTGGGGAGCGAATAGTACCCTTCCTCTTTCTTCTGAAAGACAGTCTTTCCATTGCCCAAATTGAATCTATCGGGGAGCACCTGATATACAATTGCATCCTTCTTCCAGTCTCTCATCTTCTCTCCTCTAGCAGCTCATTGGCATACGCGAGGTATACCATTCCAAGAAAGATATTGTTTCTTACAGACCAGAGTTCTTCAGGCTTGATGTTTATTTGAGATTGCCTTAACCATGAATTCAGAGTCCAGAGAGTCATCTCGTAGATTTGCATGAGTCCTCTCGAATAGACGTATGATGAAAAGGATTCGTCGATGCTTCTCTCTTCCATCAAAGCAAATGGATTCAATGATGACTCAACTGTCATAATAGACAGCACCACCGCCGGATCGAGCTTGGAGAGATCTAGAGTACGAACTCTTCCACCGATAATAATCTCTACCTTCGTACCGCCGAACTCGACAAGCGAATCGTAGATCTCCTCTGAAAGGCGTCTTCTAAAGAGATCCGATCTATCGGAAAGCAATTTGCTGGATTCAATCAACGAAGCTACTTTTCTTTCTAGATCAGGATACTCCTTTTTCGTTCTGGCCTGTGTAAGCTTTTTAAGGGCGGAGTTATATTCGAAAATCCTTTCTTCAGGCAGATTATGCATTCTAATCGAATTGTTTAACATTAGTTCGTTTGAAGGGTTCTTGTCGGTGAAGTAGCTGTAGGCATCAAGTACTCGATCATCATACAAGTAGGTGGGGCTATTGAGAAAAGTCTTGTAATCAGCGCCCAAGCCTGCATTGTAGAGGACAGACAGAGCTGCAACTCTCTCGAGCTTGTTCTTTTCGCCTAGAGAAGTGAGTATTAGTGCAATAGTGATTATCGAGGCAAGCAGAATCATTAGCACAATTAGATCAGTCTTCTTACCTTTGTCCATAGTCCACCTCTCGGCAATTATAGCAGAGAAAAGGCCGGGTCGCCCCGGCCAAAGATTTCAACGTATTTACCTCTTCTTTGGTTTTTCGAACTTGCAGACACCAACAGGACACTGCGGAGCATCTACGTGGGCAAGGAATTCCTCCTTGAATCTATCCAGGATAGATCTCAAGGGTACAGGTACCGATTGTCCTAGACCACAGAAAGAAGAGTCTTCCATAGTTTCAGATATGTCATATAGCTGACTGAGCATCTCTGTAGTTCCTCTCCCTTTCGAGAACTCATTCAGAATATGAACAATTACATGAGTTCCTTCTCTACATGGTGAGCACTTTCCGCAAGATTCATGGGCGAAGAACTCCATGAGATTCTTTGCTGTATCTACTGCACAGTGGGTCTCATCAATTGCAAGAATAACACCCGAACCTAGAGATGCACCATACTTTTTGAACGAGTCGAAATCAAGTTCTGCATCCATCTCTTCGGATCTGATAAAAGTACCTGCAGCACCGCCGGTCTGTACCATTTTCAAAGCTCTTCCGTTCGGTATTCCTCCACCGAACTTGTGAACAAGATCTCGAACAGAAGTGCCCATGGGGACTTCAACTATTCCTCTTTTCACCAAATTACCACACAGAGAGAAGACCTTTGTTCCAGGTGATGACTGGGTCCCAATAGATTTGAACCAGCTTGCTCCTTTGTCGACTATCGGAGGAACACACGCAAATGTCTCCACATTATTAACAACTGTCGGCTTATCATATAGTCCGCTTACCGGCGGATAAGGCGGTTTAAGTCTTGGCCTTCCGGATTTACCTTCGATAGACTCTATCAAAGCAGTCTCTTCTCCACAGACATAGGCACCTGCTCCCAGTCTCACAGATAGATCAAATGAGAATTCAGTTCCGAGTATTGATTGACCGAGAAGGCCATACTCATAGACTTTACTGATTGCATCTCTAAGGCTTGCAACGGATTCGAAATATTCTCCTCTGATGTATATGTAACCCTTGTTGGCGCCCACTGCATAACCTGCAATTGTCATGCCCTCTATTACGGAATGCGGGTCGCCTTCCATTATCAATCTGTCTTTGAACGTTCCTGGCTCACCTTCATCTGCATTGCAGATCACAAATTTCTCCTCTGAATGAACCTTCTGGGTGAATTCCCACTTAAGTCCTGTAGGAAAACCGGCTCCACCTCTTCCTCTTAGGTTGCTCTTCTTTAGTTCTTCAATAACGGCTTCTGGAGTCATTCGTAGGGCTTTGGCAAGACCTTGATAGCCATCACGAGCAATATATTCTTCGATATTCTTTGGATCGATCGAACCTGCGTTTCTGAGGACAATACGTTCTTCTTCAGATGCCTTGCCAGCGTGAACATGTCCGCCACCTTCGAAGTCTGTAACAATCAATTCTCTGACTCTTCGACCCTTCAGAAGGTGCTCAGTAACCATCTTTTCTATGTCAGCTTCAGTCTTGACAGAGTACATAACATTGTCAGGCAGGATCAAGAAGAGAACCCCTCTTCCATAATCTCCAAAAGAGCCTGTTTCAAGCACCTCTACCAAAGAAGTGAGATTGTAGTTCTCGGTCAGGGTGCTTAGGTAGTTCTTGAAGTGTCTTGCACCTAGTAGCAAACTGTTCGAATCAATCGATACGAGGACGGTTATCGGTTTGTTCACAATGACTCACTCCTTTCTCTTGACACTATTTCATCTATGATTTCCGAGACTCTTTCAGGAGTGAGATTGCCATAAGCTTCATCATTTATCATCATTACAGGGGAGACTCCGCATAGTCCCAGGCAACTCGTTTCCTCAAGGGTAAAAAGGCCGTCTTCTGTAGTCTCACCGAAATCTATTTCCAGTCTATATTTTAAAGAGTCAATCACCGCCTGACCGCCTGTAACATGGCATGGAAGGCTCTTGCAAACTCTTATTACATGTTTCCCTCTCTTATGAGTAGCAAACATTGTGTAGAAAGTCAGTACTTCATAAATCCTTGAAAGAGGTGTTCCTGTCACTTCTTTCAGTGCTTCGGCTGCCTCTATTGGTATAAAATTGCCGTAGTGATCCTGAATCGCATGAAGAGTATTAATAAGCACATCGCCCCTTTCAAGACTCTGGCTGCTTACGTCTTCGTAGATTCTCGATACTATCTCATGAACGTCCTCAACAGACATACAAGTTCCTCCCTTCAACCCTCTTCGAAGTAGCAAAAGAGCCCCCGCTCAAGGGGGTTCTTGTAAACCTTTTATGGTGATACCTTGCTAATTGCACCGAATCTACAAACTGCGAGACAACTTCCGCATCGCGTACAGATTTCCGGATCTATTTCGTGAGGTTTCCGTACCGAACCGCTTATTGCGTCAACCGGGCAGACTCTCGCACAGGCTGTACAACCTACACATTTCTCTTTGTCGATTACAACCCTCATCAAAGTCTTGCACTTCTTTGCAGGACATTTTCCTTGTTTGACATGAGCCTCGTATTCGTCCCAGAAATACCGCATCGTTGAAATCACAGGTTGTGGAGCGGTTTGGCCAAGCCCACAAAGTGAAGTCGCCATGATATTCTCGCCAAGATCTTTTAACAGCTGTAGATCGTTCATGGATCCTTCTCCTTCTGTTATCTTTTCGAGAATTTCAAGCATCCTTCTCGTTCCGTCCCGACAAGGTGTGCACTGACCGCAAGACTCCTCAACGGTGAACTCGAGGAAATACTTAGCAACATCTACCATGCAGCTGTCCTCGTCCATAACTATCATCCCGCCCGATCCAATAATCGTGCCGAGTTTCTTCATATTGTCATATGTTATTGGCGTATCTATCAATTCTAATGGAATGCATCCTCCACTAGGACCACCTGTCTGGATCGCCTTAAGCTTCTTTCCTCCGGGAACACCTCCGCCAATCTCATAGATCAATTTCCTTAAAGTAATTCCCATCGGTACTTCCACCAGTCCTGTGTTCTTCACATTTCCGGCCAGAGCGAAGACTTTGGTCCCTCTTGATCCCTCAACACCATACTGGCTAAACCATTCGCCGCCATTTATGATTATCGGGGGGATGTTTGCATATGTCTCGACATTGTTCAAAAGGGTTGGTTTTTCCCACAATCCTTTGCTGGCAGGGAAGGGAGGCTTGACTCTCGGTATACCTCTTCTGCCTTCTATTGAGTTTATGAGAGCCGTCTCTTCTCCACAGACGAACGCACCAGCACCAATTCTGATTTCTAGATCGAATGAGAAGTCAGTTCCGAGAATGCTTTCGCCCAAGAATCCGTATTCCCTTGCTGTCTTCATGGCGTGGGTTAACCTTTCAATTGCAAGTGGATATTCGGCCCTAACATAAACAAAACCCTTCTGGGCCCCAACAACCCTGGCAGCGATGGTCATAGCTTCAACAATTGTATGGGGGTCACCTTCAAGAACGGCTCTGTCCATGAATGCACCAGGATCGCCTTCATCTGCGTTACATATGATGTATTTTGTTTCTCCCTTTGCCTTCTTAGTCAGGTCCCACTTCATCCAAGTGGGGAAGCCTGCTCCTCCTCGTCCCTTCAATTCACTCTTCTTCAGTATTTCAACAACATCATCGGGACCTATCTCAAAAAGAACTTTATGTAGTGCAAAGTAACCGTCCCTTGCAATATACTCATCTATTGAAAGAGGATCAATTACACCTAGATTTCTTGTTGCGATCTTTACTTGTTCAGTGAAGAAAGGAAGCTCTTCCTGAGGCTTTTCCTTCATTTCTCCAGAGTCGCCTTTATATAAAAGCTCTTCGACTACTCTTCCCTTTAGAATATGTTCTTCGACTATTCGGGCTGCACTCTCTGCCGTAATCTTCTGATAAAACACCCCTTCAGGATAGATTACGAGGATCGGCCCGAGGTCACAAGCACCCATACATCCAGTCTCCACTACCCTAACTACACCATCTAATGAATACTTCTTCAGGGTTTCTTCAAATACACTCTTAACGCTCTTCTCGCCTGCAGAAATGCAAGCCCCTCCGGCACAAATAAGTACCGTGTTTTCAACAACGGGCACCCTTAATCACCTCTTCGTTAAAGTTCTCCTCTTTTCACTATGAGATCTCCGACAACTTTACCACCGACAATGTGTTGCTCAACGATTCTCTTTGCCTGAGCAGGGGTAACATGCCCGTAGATTATCGGCTCAGCTCCTTCCAAGTGAACCTCAATAGTCGGTTCGACATCGCAAAGGCCGAAGCAACCGGACTGCACGACAGAAACATCGTCGACCCCCTTCTCATCGAGTGAATCTACGATGGCCCTAAGTGTATCCTTTGCGCCTGCTGCAATTCCACAGGTACCCATAGCAACTATCACTTTGCCTCTCTTGCCTGAGTCACGCATCTTAAGACCCTTCATCGCGTTCTCTTTGATTTTCATGAGCTCTTCAAGGCTCTTAATCTTTGCCATCACTCGGCCCTCCTATATTTGTCTAGAATCTTTGATACTTCATCAGGGGTGACTCTTCCATAATAGTCGTCTTCACCGACCAGAACTACCGGAGCCATGCTACAGGCGCCGAGACATCTTACGGCGTGAATCGAAAAGAGTCCGTCGGAGGTCGGTTCATTCATCTCGACTTTCAGCTCATCGTGGAGCCTCTCAAGTATCTTATCTGCGCCCTTAACATAGCAGGCAGTTCCTAGACAGACCTTTATCTGGTTCTTTCCTTTTGGCTTCATGTTGAAGAAATTATAGAAAGTTACAACTCCATATACCTGACTCAACGGAATATCCAATTTTTCGGATACGTGTTGCTGCAATTCTTCAGATAGATAACCGAAGACTTCCTGCGCCTTGTGAAGTACATTGATGAGAACGCCCGTGTTGTCTTTTACTGAAGCAATGTACTCATCAAGTTCATCGTAGAGCTTCTGACAATCCGGGCAATTTACGAGAGACAAATCTTGCACCTCCTTTGAGGAAAGAATGTTATTTATTTCACACATGCATTATAACATGCACCTAGAGAAATGGGCTGATTCCTGTGTTAAAATAACCCATGTCAAAGGAGCTCTATAAGGAGGAGATTAGATGGATCTAGAAGCCTTTGTGCGTGACGTTCCAGACTTTCCAAAGGAAGGCGTGGTTTTCAAGGATGTCACTCCATTGTTAAAGGATCCGCTTGCTTTTAGAGAGTGCATTCTGCAGTTGTCAGAAAAAGCAAGAAAGTTCGATTTCAATATAATGGTTGCACCTGAAGCAAGGGGTTTTATTTTTGCCGCTCCTCTTGCTTTTGAAATGGCGAAGGCACTGGTTCCAGTCAGGAAACCCGGAAAGCTCCCTTACAAAACCAGGGAAATCGAGTACGAATTGGAGTACGGCAGAGAAACCCTTCAGATGCATGTGGATGCGATTGGTGATGGAGATAAGGTGCTAATCGTCGACGATATTCTTGCCACGGGGGGGACTATGGAAGCTATCGCTCGCATCATCGAAGACAGTGGAGGAGAAGTCGTCGGAATTCTTTGCCTTGCGGAGTTAGGATTCCTGGAGCCCAGAAAGAAACTGTCTGGCTACAATGTAGAGACAATAATCACTTATTGACGGAGGTTTGAAATGCTCAAATATGACTTCTCGTTTGCGTTCAGGGAAACACTTGAAAGCGGCCTGGCCTTTGATGAGATGACCGAGATTGGGAAGACGTTATCTGCGAATTTCGAGAAGATCTTCCTCCCCCTTCCTGGTTTTCTCAGAATACTTGAAGATGATGAGATCATCGATGAAGTAAAGGCATTGAGATCATGGATTGAGAAGTTCGACAATTTCGTTGTCATCGGGATTGGAGGCTCTGCGTTGGGAAACCAGGCTTTGCATTTTGCACTAAAACCCATCAACTGGAATCTCTATGAAAGAGACAAGCGAGCTGGAAAGGCCAGGGTATTCTTGCTTGATAATGTAGATCCCGATATGATCACGGCGATTCTCGGAGAACTGGATTTAGGAAAAACCGTTTTCAATGTTATCTCCAAGTCTGGAACAACTGCGGAGAGCATGGCAAACTATCTGGTCGTCAGGGGCCTGCTTGAGAAGCTCGATCTTCCTGTGAAAGACCACTTCATATTCACGACGGACAAGGAAAACGGAGTCCTGAGACAAATTGCCGACAGTGAGGGAATTAGAACCTTGACGATTCCAGAGGATGTTGGAGGTCGCTTCAGTGTTTTGACTCCAGTTGGTTTGCTTTCGGCCGCTGCAGAAGGAATAGATATCGATCTCTTATACGAGGGTGCTAGATTCGGAAAAGAGAGGTATTTAAGAGAGGATGTGAAATCGAATCCCGCTGCCGTAAGTGCGTTGATTCACTACGCCTACCTGAAGAAGGGACACAATATATCGGTGATGATGCCGTACTCAAACAGGCTCTATACACTTGCTGATTGGTACAGACAATTGTGGGCCGAATCTCTAGGAAAGAAGTTCGATGTCTCAGGAAGGATTGTCCACTGTGGGCAGACTCCCGTGAAGTCTCTGGGGGCAATTGATCAACATTCTCAAGTACAGCTTTACAGTGAAGGACCAAGGGATAAGATAGTTACTCTAATCAAGGTAGAGGACTTCGGTAATCAGCTTACAATACCATTCATTCATTCCGATATCGAGGCTTTGTCCTATCTGAATGGAGTAGAAGTAGGAGAATTGCTTAATGCGGAACTCAAGGGAACGGCGATCGCTCTTGCGGCAAACGGCGTCCCAAATATCGCGGTCACATTCCCGCAGATTGACGAGGTACATGTTGGCGAATTTATCGTCTCATATGAGATACAGACCGCAATTATGGGGTTTCTTCTTAGAGTGAATCCATATGATCAGCCGGGAGTTGAGCTTGGAAAGAAACTGACTTACGCTTTCATGGGAAGAAAGGGATACGAAGAAGTAAGGGATAGATATGAGGAGAAGACCTCCTGGAGGTTCGAGTTATGAAATCAGAGCTTATGAAAGTTCTCGACGGTTTTTCGGTAGAGGAAGCGTATTATGCTGCCGGAGAGGCAATACCCACTTTTGTTATTGTTTCATTGGAACCTGAGAATCTCTTGCAGAAAATCGGAGAGATGGAAGAGATTGAGGCTGATATTATCGTTATCAGTCCCGAAGAAAGAAAGAAGCTCGAGAGTGCAGACAGTGATATGTCAAGAGTGGTGATGAGTGTTATCGAATCAGGAGAGAAGCTTCTTTGACCGTTATAGGGCTTGCTGGCAAAGCCGGAAGTGGCAAATCCACGATAGCTGAGCGTCTTGAAAAACTTGGTATCGAACGGATCTCCCTTGACGAAATTGGTCACAGTTCTTTGATCGAAGCGAAACAAGAGATAGTTTGCTCATTTGGAAAAAGGATTCTTACCTGTGACGAAGTAGACAGAAAGAAGCTTTCTAGGATTGTATTCCGAGATGGAAGCTTGCTGGACAGACTCAATCAGATAGTACACCCGATTATTAAGAAGAAGGCACTGGAAATTGTTGAGAGAAGCGATTCCGATCTCCTTTTATTTGATGGTGCGCTGATTCATGAAATCGGGCTATCTAGCTATTGTGACAAGATTATCTGGTTTGAGTGCGCAGATGAAGAAGCTGTTCAAAGACTTGTGAACAGAGGAATAAGTGAATCTCAAGCCAAATCAATACTTTCTTCGCAATCATATCTCGATCGCAATAGAGAGTTAGCAAATGTTGTTGTTTCAACGTCTGGCTCCATTGAAGAGACTTTCAGAACAACTATGGAGGTTCTTTTTGAATGGGGCATAATGGTATAATTGGTTTACTTAGACATTTCTTATAAGGAGGTAGGGAAATGCGCAAGAAACTTATTCTAGCTCTGTTAATTGCGTCTTTTTCGGTGTTCACCCTTGCTGCGACTGAGATTGAGTTTTGGCATGCGATGGGTGGTGCTCAGGGAACGACGGTCAACGAAATTGTAGATTCTTTCAACGAAGCCAACCCCGACATTGAGGTGAAAGCGATCTACGTGGGAAATTACAGTGCTTTGCAGCAGAAGCTGCTAGTAAGCGCAGAAAGTAGAACCCTCCCCGCTCTTTCACAGGCATATGGTAATTGGACCGCGAGGTTAATACCACGAGGTGCTGTTCAGGAGTTGAATTCGCTAATTTCCGATCCAGAAGTTGGATTAACCGATGAGGAATGGGCTGCAATCTGGGACCCGTTTAAGAGAATGGTCACATGGGGAGATACTGTCTACGGTCTTCCCTTCAACAAGAGTACATATGTGCTGTACTATAACACAGATCTCTTTGAAGAATACGGATTGGAAGTACCAAAGACCATGGATGATCTTCTCTTTGCCGCGATGATGCTTACTGAAGACAAGAACAACGACGGACAGATTGATCAATATGGCTTCGGGTTCAGAACGACGATCGATCACTTCATGATTTTCTTGAGGGCCAATGGCGGGGAAGCAATTGAAATTAAGCCAGACGGTTCGGTTGATGTCATAATTAACTCGCCTGAAGCTAAAGAGGCGCTTCAATTAATGTACGATATGGCTCACACCTACAAGGTTGCGCTTTTTCAGGGCGGATACCTGGACGCCCCGTTTGGAGATGGCCAAATAGCTATGTTCGTTGAGACGATCGCATCCGCTTCTTATGTTGACTCCGGTTCCAGAGGAAAGCACGGCTGGGCATGGGCTCCAGTTCCTATGTGGAAGGTTCAGGCACCACCGTTCGCTGGAACGGACGTTGTTATGTTCACCGGCATCACACCGGAGCAAAAAGCAGCTGCTTGGAAGTTCATGAAGTATCTCGTTAGCCCGGAAATCCAGGCATATTGGTCCGTAAAAACAGGATACATGCCAGTAACGGAGATCGCTCTGACAACTCCCCAGTGGAAGGCATATGAAGAACAGAACCCAACTGTACTTGTTCCAATCAGTCAGATCCCGTTTGGCTCGGTTGATCCTAATGTTGCACTGTGGGACGATGTAAGGACTGTTCTTGGAACTATGGTAGGAGATGTGATAAACCAGAAGAGGACTGTCGAAGAAGGTCTTGCGTGGGCTGAACAAGAAATCCTGCGAAAAGTGGCTGAACAGTAGATAAATGCACTATCGAAAAAGGAGGCCTTCGGCCTCCTTTTTCAATTGGATTATGTCCAGGAAAACAAGGAGAACAATAGTTTCGGCGCTCAAAGAGGGCAAGAGTTCCGTAGATGCTAGAGAGTGTTGACTTCGCAACCGTGACGCGTGATATCTGATAGGGTAGAATACTTACAGTCCAATGCTCTGTTAGATCTTCCTTATTAAACCTTTAAGAGAGGCGGTACAGTGATGAAGAGCTTTTTCCACGCATTCAACTTCTATGCATTCTCCTTTTCGATACTACTCTACTTGCTTACTTCATCGATAAATACAAAGGCCGCAGAGTGGGGTTTGTCGTACCTAGCGATAGGTCTGATAAATTTCTTGGGCTGCTTATTCTATGTTTTCTCTGCTCTGGTGTTTGGAAGGATGGGTGACAGGACTGGCTTCAAGAGGAATCTCTCTTCTGGAATGATTATTATGGCGATCTCACTCGTATACGGGTTCTTCTGGGCACATCCGATTGATTTGGTCGTATCTGCGATAGGAATGAACATATTCTTCGGCTTTTTCTTTCCATCAATTGAGGGATTGCTTTCAAAGTCAGAAAGAGCAGAAGGAGTCGATCCCGCTGCAACCGTTATTCGTTTCGTTCTTTCCTGGAGTGCCGGAAACATGTTAGGAATGGCGCTCGGTCCTTTCCTTATTCAAAGATATCCAATAGCGGTCTTCGCTTACGGCATACTTCTCAGTCTATTCGGCGCTATTCACATAAGATACCATATGAAGAAGTATGGTGAGTTGCTTCCCGGTCCTTATGATTCTAGACTGAAAGAGTCCTTTGGCAAAATCGACTTGCCCAATATACGAGACTACAGAAGGGTCTATAGGGTCACTTTTCTGCTTGCCGGTGTTATCTATACGAGTGGAATGGCTCTATTTCCCAAGCTAATATCTTCAACGGGGATCCCGCTGGAAAGTGTTGGCTTCCTAACTGTAGGTGCTAACATTGGGGTCTTTCTGTCGTTCATATTCATGAGTTTCTTTCGCTTCTGGGTTGGTAGTCCACGAGTATCTCTATTTATTATGACGGCAGTATTTGTCGCAGCAATTACAACCTTTTTTATGCCCGAAACGGCACTCACGTTCTTTCTGTCGACTCTGTTTTCTGGTGCCACATATGCTGTTCCCTATACGTTTGCGATTTTCTATGGCCTCAATTCGCAGGACGATGATCACGGAAAGCAGGGAGGATTTCACGAGTCGATGGTTGGTGTGATCTTTGGTGTTGGTCCGCTTCTAGGGGGGTATTTTCTTCAAGTGTGGACGAGTCTCAAGAGTATGGGAATCATGGCCTCAGTCCTTATGACGGTGATTATCGTAAGTCAAATGACCTTCATAAAGAGAATTAGCATTAAGCGGTGATTAACTTAATTAACAGTTATTTCTAGCGCATAATGCTCTTAAAACAAACCTCACAAATTTCGCTACTCTTCATTTATTCATGCCATATTCTTTGAGATACACTCGCTAGATGTGATATAGCAGGTATGCAATGATAGTCTATTGATTAAATTATTCTGGTTAAGATCCTGTCCAAACTAGCATTATCCATTTAATTCGGATCATAAGATAATCTTGATGCTGAAAGTGAATAGCTGTTTCTTGGGGGAAGGTCTTGGCCACAAAGTTTTCTCCGGCTCTTTGTCGGAACTTCTGGAAGGAGAAGCATATGGGGTTTTTTTAGCATCTGGGAAGAAACTACGACCTCGTTTTGATAGAGCTGCTGAATCACATAAAGATCATCGCGATAGCGGTACCTATTGCGATTGGAATTGAAGTACCCATTGGGATAATCGTCTCAAGGAATAAGAGGGTTTAGTCGATAGCTCTCTATGGAGCAGGCATCCTAATGACGATTCCCAGTCTAGCTCTCTTCGGTTATATGGTCGTTCTGCTTGCTCCGCTGAAAGCAGGTATTGGTGTCACACCGGCGGTTATTGCCCTTGTGATCTATTCTTTCCTGCCTGTTATAAGGAATACAGTAGTAGCTGTGAATTCAGTTGATCCTCGAATGATAGAGGCGGCCAAAGGAATGGGGATGACGAACAGGCAGATACTGTGGAAGGTAGAAATGCCGGTGGCAGTTCCAACGATGCTCTCAGGGATCAGAAGTTCTGCAACGATAAATACCGGTACTGCTGCTATTGCCGCGTCAATTGGCGCAGGTGGCCTTGGGGAGATCATCTTCACGGGACTTCGCATGACAAGAGGCCCAATGATAATTGCCGGAGCCATACCAGTAACCTTACTGGCTGTGGCTGTTGATATAATCCTTGGCCTTTCGGAAAAAGCACTGACTTCGAAAGGCCTCAGAACATAATGAACACGGAGGTGTCTAAATTGAAAAGACTGCTAATAGTAGCACTATTAATTGTAGTCGTGACAACTCTATCGTTTGGTCAGACAAGACTGAATGTTGGAGCAAAGAACTTCACAGAACAGTACATCGTCAGTAGCATGATATCACAGCTTCTTAGAGATGCTGGGTTCAGGGTGACTGAGAGTTTTGGAATGAGTTCGTTCGTTGCAAGAAGTGCACTCGAAACCGGGCAGATCGATCTATATGCTGACTACACTGGAACAGCCTGGCCCACATATCTAGGGCATGAAAAGATGATTAGAGATCCTTTGGCTCTGTAGGAAGCCGTGAAGGCGGAAGATCTCGAAAATGGAATCGTATGGCTTGACATGGCTGATTTCAATAATACATATGCGTTAGCTGTGAGAAGAGATTTCGCTGCTGAGCATGGACTGCAGACTTTTGAAGATCTCGCTGAACTAACTAACGATGACCCTGATCTTCTCTTTGGAATCGTGTACGAATTTCTTGAAAGAGATGATGGGTTCTGGCCTATGAGTGAGACTTACGAGTTTTCTGTCGAGAAGAGGCAGGTTAAGACAATGGAGATCGGGCTGACTTATGAGGCACTTGATAAAAAGCAGATCGACATCGCCATGGTCTTCTCTACTGACGGAAAGTTGGAAAAGTACAACTTGCTTGTACTTGAAGACACTAAGAATTTCTTCCCGTCATATAATCTTGCCGTAACCGTACGTAAGGAAGTTCTTGAAAGCCATCCTGAGATTGAGGAGATCTTAAGGCCAATATTTGTCTATCTTACAGAACCAATAATGATCAGGCTGAATTACCTGGTGGACGCAGGAGGTTACGAGCCAGATGAAGTTGCCGAAGGGTTCCTAAAGGGATTAGGCTTAATAGATTAAGTTAGCAAATGTTAAGTTTTAGGGCCGCCTCATGGCGGCTCTGTTTTTTTTCCAACATCCTCAGAATTGAAGTCACTATTCTTCTCAACTTTTCTGAACAGAAGTCGCAGTGGAAAGAGACCTTCAACATTAGAAAGGTAGCTAAACACCCCGATTCACTGGCTATGATATAATCATTCGAATATGCTTTCAGGAAGGGAGGAAACAAAGTGTCAGAGAAGTATGTGTACTATTTTGGAAAGTTGAAAGCCGAAGGCGACGCGAAAATGAAAAACCTTCTCGGCGGAAAAGGAGCCAATCTATCTGAGATGGTTAAGATAGGGATACCTGTTCCCCCGGGTTTCACTATTTCTACCGAGGTATGCAAGTATTACTACGATCACGGGAAGACATATCCGGTTACTTTGGAAAAGGATGTCCAGGAAGCCGTAAAGCTACTGGAGGAGGAAACAGGAAAAGGATTCGGATCTGCAGAGAGACCTTTACTTGTCTCTGTAAGGTCTGGCGCGGCGATTTCAATGCCCGGCATGATGGATACTATCCTCAATCTTGGTCTTAACGACGAAACGGTTAACGGCATGATCAAGGAATCGGGCAATCCCAGGTTCTGTTATGACGCTTACAGGAGATTTCTTCAGATGTTTGGCGATGTTGTGCTGAAGATAGAGCACTCCGAGTTCGAAAATGCGCTGGCTTCTGTGAAAAGGGAAAAGAGAGTTAAGCTTGATACAGACTTGGATGCAGAAAACATGAAAGACGTTGTAGAGAGGTATCTTGAGGTCTACAAGAGGGCCGGCAAAGAGTTCCCTCAGGATCCATGGAAACAATTGTGGATGGCGATTGATGCAGTATTTGGAAGTTGGATGAACGAGAGAGCAATAAAGTACCGGGCCCTCAATGGCGTGAAAGAGGGAGAACTTCTTGGAACTGCGGTTAACATTGTGGCAATGGTTTTTGGCAACACGGGAGAAGATAGTGGAACGGGAGTCGCATTCACGAGAGATCCTAATACCGGCGAGAAGCAATTCTATGGAGAGTATTTGCCGAACGCTCAAGGAGAGGACGTTGTTGCCGGAACGCGTACGCCATTCCCTCTAACAAAACTTCAAGATATTAATCCTGAAGTTTATGACCAGCTCCTGGAAATATTTACTAAACTGGAGAACCACTATAGAGACATGCAAGATATCGAGTTCACCGTTGAGCACGGAACTCTTTATCTGCTTCAGACCAGAAATGGGAAACGGACACCATATGCGAGCGTGAAGATCGCAGTTGATCTGGCAGAAGAGGGAAGGATTTCAAAGGAAGAAGCGATCATGAGAGTTACACCTGAGCATATCGAGACGCTCCTCCACCCATATTTCACGAAGGAGACTATGGAGAGCGCAGAAGTTCTAGCCAAAGGTATCGCAGCATCGCCCGGAGCGGCAGCAGGTATAGTTGCATTCGATCCCGATACTGCTGAAAGACTTGTGAGAGAAGAGGGTAAGACTGTGATCCTTGTGAGGCCGGAGACTTCTCCGGAAGACATAGCCGGAATGGCTGCTGCTCAAGGAATCCTCACCTCGACTGGTGGAAAGACTTCACATGCTGCGGTTGTAGCCAGAGGAATGGGAAAGACCTGCATTGTGGGCTGTGAAGCCGTTGAAGTAGATCAGAAAACCAGAGTAATGAAAGTTAACGGGAAGACAATAAGAGAAGGAGAATGGATAAGCATTGATGGGACCACTGGAGAGGTTTTCATGGGAAAGCTGGATTCAGTTAAGCCTCAGGGTTTGGAAGGTCCGCTAGCAAAGCTTCTTGGATGGGCCGATGAGATCAGGAAGCTCGGAATTAGAACTAACGCAGATACTCCTAAGGATTCACAGGTAGCCAGGGAATTCGGAGCGGAAGGAATTGGACTCACAAGGACGGAACACATGTTCTTCCAGGAGGATAGGATTTTTGCTGTGAGACAGATGATTACATCAAATACCAAAGAGCAGAGAGAGAAGTCTCTTGCGAAGCTTCTCCCTATGCAGGAAGATGATTTCTACGGTATTTTCATGGCCATGGAAGGACTCCCCGTTACGATCAGACTTCTTGATCCGCCACTTCACGAATTCCTTCCAAAAGAAGAAGAGGATATAAAAGAGTTAGCCGAAGAGATGGGTATGACATATCAGGAACTAAAGGAGACAATCGAAGATCTTCATGAGTTCAATCCGATGATGGGATTCAGGGGATGCAGGTTGGCTGTAGTTTATCCCGAGATTGCTGAAATGCAGACCAAAGCGATAATTGGAGCTGCGTTGAGGTTGGTTGAAGAAGGAAAATCAGTGATTCCCGAGATAATGATTCCTCTGATCGTTGAGCTGAAGGAGCTTAAGTACGTGAAATCGATCATTGTGAATGCGGCTAATGAGATTATTTCCAAGTCAGGGCTGAATCTTGAATACAAAGTGGGTACAATGATTGAGGTTCCGAGAGCGGCACTGACTGCAGACGAAATTGCCAAGGAAGCAGAGTTCTTTAGCTTCGGAACCAATGATCTAACTCAGATGACATACGGATTCAGTAGAGACGATTACGGCAAATACGTTGGACATTACATGGAAAAGGGGATTCTGGAGAACGATCCATTTCAGAAGCTCGACAGATTTGGAGTAGGTCAGCTTGTGAAGATGGGAACTGAGAGAGGACGCTCAGTTAGGCCGGATCTGAAGGTCGGAATATGCGGCGAACACGGTGGAGAGCCTTCATCTATTGAATTCTGTCATATTGTAGGTCTTAACTATGTTAGCTGTTCACCTTACAGAGTTCCAGTTGCTCGACTTGCAGCAGCTCAGGCAGTAGTAAAGAATCGTTAGGGATTATTCAGACCGTGCCTGAGGGCACGGTCTTTACTATTTTGGAGGTTTGCCTATCATGACGGCGTTAATCTCGGGATATCTATCACAGACAGGATTCGCTACGGTAAGCTGGGAAAACTGGGTTATGTTTGTAATCGCGGGAATTCTAATCTATCTGGCGGTTGCAAAGGATGCCGAACCACTTCTTCTTGTTCCAATTGCCTTTGGCATGGTTATTGCAAACATCCCTCCGGAAGTAACCGGTGTCTTCACTCCCGGAACCGGGATCATGTGGATTTTGCAGCAGGGATTGATGCTGGGGATCTATCCACCTTTGATATTTCTTGGCATTGGCGCTGTTACCGACTTCTCTTTCGTGCTGGCAAACCCTAAGACTCTCTTTTTGGGTGCTGCTGCACAGATAGGGATTTTTTTAACTTTTCTTGCAGCGAATTTTCTGGGTTTTTCCCTTTCGGATGCGGCATCCATAGCGATAATTGGTGGTGCGGACGGACCAACCTCAATCTATGTTGCAAGCATTATGGAATCACAGTTTCTTCCAATAATCGCGATCGCTTCCTACTCTTATATAGCTCTTATACCAGTTCTTCAGCCACCGATAATGAGACTATTTACTACTCGTAAAGAACGGGCAATAACAATGGGAAAGAAGCTTAGAAAGGTTTCGAAGCTAGAGAGAATTGTCTTCCCGGTAGTCGCGACTATTGGGATCTCTCTTATTGTTCCTCAGGCGCTCCCTCTGGTAGGAATGTTGATGCTCGGTAATCTTCTTAGGGAAAACGGAAGAACAAAGAGACTGGTTGAAGCTTCGGGCAAATACATCTCCGATACTGTGATCATTTTGCTTTGTGTTTCAGTAGGAGCAAAGGCTGATGGCAAGATATTTCTAACACTGGAGAGTATAATGATTTTGGGGTTGGGTTGTGCAGCCTTCGTTGTTGCAACTGTTTCGGGGATTCTCTTCGCGAAGTTTATGAATCTGTTCTGTAAGAGCAAGGTAAATCCTTTGATCGGTGCCGCCGGGGTCTCGGCAGTTCCAACTGCTGCAAGAGTTGCTCAGAAGGTTGCTTCGGAGGAGGATCCGACGAACTTCGTCCTGATGCACGCTATGGGTCCGAATATCGCAGGAGTCATCGGATCGGCGGTTGCTGCGGGTGTATTCCTTTCAATAATATGATTTGGTGCGGGAGGATGTCATGGCTGTGAAGAAGCAATATCAGGTGA
This sequence comes from Mesotoga sp. UBA5557, assembly GCF_002425715.1. Lineage (NCBI taxonomy): Bacteria > Thermotogati > Thermotogota > Thermotogae > Kosmotogales > Kosmotogaceae > Mesotoga > Mesotoga sp. UBA5557. The sequence continues at coordinate 2,506 of NZ_DIMV01000025.1, read as the reverse complement.
ATATCAATCATACTCTGTGTAAGCGATGTGGGATTTGTTATTGGATATGTCCCACCAAGACAATCACAAAGGGAGAGCTTGGCAGGCCGCAGATCATTGACCAAAAAACCTGCATTGGTTGTTTAATGTGCGAAAACGCCTGTCCGGATTTCGCGATTGATGTTAAGGAATTGGAGGCGGTGAAAGAAGATGCGTGAGTTCGTTCTGCTTCAAGGAGATGAAGCATGTGCGCTTGGGGCTATAAAAGCTGGGTGCAAATTCTTTGCAGGTTATCCTATTACGCCCGCGACCGAAATTGCGGAGACTATGGCTAGGGAGCTTCCGAAGATTGGAGGAACGTTCATTCAGATGGAGGATGAGATAGCAAGCGCCGCTGCGATAATAGGGGCGTCACTTGCCGGCGAGAAATCAATGACTGCAACGAGTGGTCCGGGCTTCTCCCTAATGCAAGAAGCGATTGGGTATGCAGCCATGACTGAGACACCTACAGTCATAGTCAACGTTCAGCGGGGTGGCCCGTCTACCGGCATGCCCACGAAGACGGCACAAGGAGATATAATGCAGGCGAGATGGGGCACTCACGGCGACCACCAGATCATCGCAATATATCCTTCGAATGTTGAAGAAGTATACAAATATATAATTACGGCTTTCAACTATGCTGAGTTATACAGAACACCTGTGATTTTCTTGATGGACGAAATCCTAGGTCATATGCGTGAGAGTGTATATTTGCCACACGATTCTGAAATCATGGAAGTACAGAGGGTCGGTGAAATGGAAATGGCTGACGATGATATATTCCACCCCTTCGAAGGCGATGACCAGATGATGGCAACTCCACTTGTTAAGATGGGGAAGTCAAGGTTTCATGTTTCCGGTCTAGTGCACGACGAGTCTGGTTTTCCAATAGGTTCGCCATCTGATTCTTCGCGACTCCTGAGGAGGTTAGACAATAAGATAAGATTGCATAGCGATGAGATAGTTATGTACGACGAATACATGACTGAGGATGCAGAGATACTTGTACTCGCTTACGGTTCAGTTGCCAGAAGTGCAATAAATGCTGTAAAGATGGCGAGGGAGGATAAGATCAATGTAGGTCTCTTTAAACCAGTGACTATCTGGCCATTCCCGAGTACAAGACTGAGGCAGCTTCTAAAGAGAGTAAGTGCCGTCATTGTTGCAGAGATGAACCTTGGACAAATTCTTTATGAAGTGTCTAGATTGAACAAGCGCGGTGCAAAGATTGAGCACTTAAGCAAAGTTGATGGAGAGCTTATCACTCCGCAAGAAGTCCTTGATGCTATATCAAGGGTTAAGTCGGAAATAATGGATCTGTAGAATGAACGTCTTTGTCGATTCTTTCTTCTTTTTGCGAACAGTATGTTAAAACTTTTGCTAATTCAGCGGCCTCTGTGGTAGAATAACAGCGAAATTACCTGCAAAAGGAGGAAATCTCAATGGAAATCCTGAAGGTCAGTTCTAAATCTAATCCTAACAAGGTTGCAGGTGCCATAGCCGGGGTCATCTCAAAGAACGAGCAAGTAGAACTTCAGGCCATTGGCGCTGGTGCTGTGAATCAAGCTGTGAAGGCAGTAGCCATCGCTTCTAGATTCCTCAGAGAACAGGGTACTAAGGTGTCCATGGTCCCTGGATTTGTGGAGATTCAGATTGGCGAAGAGATGCGAACGGGGATCACCATTAAGATTATTTCGGAGAAAGACGAAGAAAAGTAATGAGGGTTCTGTAATCTCATAAGTCGGGGGGAGGTCGTTGATCTCTTCCTTTTTTGTTGGAAGACTACGAGATAGTTGCTGGTTAGCTGAATGAGGAGGTATTAGATGCTTACAGTAAGTGATATGCTGGGTATAGCCCTCAAGATCGAAAGTGCAGGTTATTCATACTATCAGAAGCTTAGTGAGAGAACTTCTGGGGAAGTAAGAGATCTTTTCTCAAGACTTTCGGTGCAGGAAAGGGAGCACGCAGAAATATTCAGAGATATTCTGAAGAATGTGGAAAACGAACCAACAGCCCAGGATTGGGACGACAATGTGGGTTATTTGAAGTCTTATGCAGAGATATCCATTTTCCCTCGAATTGAATCGTCAGAGGTCCCTCAGAATATGAGCAAAGCTATCAGTGGTGCAATGGAAGTGGAAAAGGACAGCATTATATTCTATTCAGATCTCGCTTCCTTTATACCCAACAGTAAGGAGCTCAAAGAGATAATTGAGGAAGAACGAAGGCATCTCCATGATCTAGTGAAGCTTTACGGTTCATTATAGAGACTGTTAAGGGAATGGGCTCCCAAACGGTGAAAGTGCCAAGGATCTCTAAGAGCGAGTCTCTATACTGGGTGAATGAATGTGGTTTCCGCAGTTAAGTATCTTTGTGGAGGACATCAAGAGAAAGTATTTGATTGACCCGTCGCAATGCATCAAAATAGAATCTATTCAAAATCGAATTGAAGGAGATTAAGAACACCTCCCTTTGAGTTAGATTT
>NZ_DIMV01000082.1:14309-31853 GCF_002425715.1 Mesotoga sp. UBA5557 | reverse complement strand
CCCCCTGGGCTACTCACCAGTTATAAGAGCAAAGCTATAGAAGTGGTTCTCGAGTCTAAAGTCTTAGTGAAGTCATAATTGAAGAAAACCTGAGAGGGAAACAAGGAAACACGAGGGAACTGATTAGAAATAAGGAGGTCTTTCGGGCGTTCTCAACTCAGTTCTTAGGAGGTTCTTACAAATATCTTATCCTCAGAAACCGTCTAATCGATTCGACTGTCAGCTCCCTCGCATAGAAATAGAAATGGAATATATAATGATACCCCATGCAAGATGCAAAATGCAAGGGAAAATCAGAGCTGTTACATGGGAAACTATACTGATACAAAAGTTAATCACAGAGCCAATTCTGTGGATCTACAAGTATTGCTCAAAGACCGCACTGAAATAAGACGAGAAGAATCGTATTGTAATTCGAGGAACCAACTAACTTTCATTCTCTCCCTATTGAGAAATCAATTTCATCGCGAGTCATCCACATAGTTCATCAGGGAAAATAAGCTGAGAGCAAATCCCTCCCGTTAGAGCTCGACAAAGGATACTGATCTTCAAGAAAAAGAGTTCCGTTGCGTGGATTAGTGACATGTTCTTGCATTAACCTTACAGGAGTATAGCTTCTTGACCAGTGAAATCCGATGTCCAGTTTTGCTCAAGAACGTGGTCGATCTGGCATGGTTGTTTGCTTCGAGAGCGATTGTTCAAGATAATGTGATAAAATCGTTTTGGGTTAAGAGAACATTGAACTGAAGATATCGTGATATTTTGGTGATTTGCCACACTTAGGATTCTATAAGCTGCTTGGACTTACCAAAAAAGGACTCCCATCAGTGCCTATGTCATTTTCCTTTTAGTAGCAGTTAATCAAATCGGGAGCTAGTGAAAGCCCCATTTTGGAATGACGGTGATGAAGCGGATACGGAGGTTACGCTTGAGAAGATTTGCTGAATCTAGGAGCAAAGGAATGACAGTTACAGAGTTGATGGTAGCTTTGGCTGTTTCGACAATTGTTTTGCTAATTGTCACTCTTGTCACTACGCAATCGCTGAAGATAACCAAGGCTACCAAAGCTTCTATGACCCTCGACGAGGAGATAACGAAGCTACATACTTCTATGAATTATCTAGTGTCTAGAGAATTCACATTTCTTTATGGCATTAGTGATCCCCTATTCTCAGATGCATCGTTGACTCTGATAAACAATATTCCTTCAAGCGATGGTAGTGGAGTAAGGTACGCTACTTCAACGATTTTCTATGAACCAGAGAATGCGAGAATAGTTCACGAGTTTTATGGTAAGGATCTCAGCATCAAACGCTCTACATTAGTAGAGAATGTTAGTGCTTTCAAGTTGGATTTAATTCCGAATACGTCGTACCTGTCATATGATGCGACATTCTCATATTATGATTCCACAGCGGCTACTAGACCAATTCTGATTAGAAAGACGAAAGGGTCGGTGAGGTTCTATTAGGAAGGGATTTACAGTAATCGAAGTTACTATTGCTATTGCGCTGCTTGCCCTTTTTGTCGGGGGTGGTGTTTTTTTGATCGTGAAGTACAATTCAATGTCATCAAGAATCACTGATGTTTCTGTGCTTGAATCAGCTTCAAGTTTCGTTCGCTATTACTTTAGGCAGAACTCGTTCCTAAGAGCATCTAAGGACTCACTATCAGCTCAGCTAACCAATATAATCAATTCCCTTAACGGAGAGGACGGGTTATTGAGCAAGGCAGGTTTTGGTCACCTTGAAGTCTCGGATGAAAGCGACTTCAGTGAGTTGGTCTCAGGACTATCTGTGTATCTGTACTCGTTTGAGATAATTATTAGGGATATTCGCAATGGTAAGGAGGAGAGGGTTTATGTCATCATCCCAGTTGGTTAGAAAGAAAGGTTTCGCACTGGTTGCGACTATAATGCTTATTGCCTTTGGGACAATTGTTCTTCTTGCAACTGGTCTCCAACTTTCCAGAACTTCCGAAGTCCTGAACTCTCAAAGGACAATTAGCAAAACGCAGAGTGTTGCCAACAACGCTGTCGAAGTGGCTTCTTTCTATTTCTTGTATGACCCCACAGCGAGCAGTATCAGTAAATCCACTTGGTCAGGATTATCCGAATTCAAGTCGATGCTTGACTCAAGATCTGGTGTAGATAGTCTTTACTGGTCTGAGTTTGTTGGAGATCTGACTGCAAGTACGCTGTGCTATGATCTTATGAGTTATGTTAATAGTCATGCTTCCGATGAGGGGTTAGGAAGCGGCGATTTCTCGCTTGGGGCATATGTTTACCCACTTGGGGATAGATTTGTGACCATTGCCTATGCTGAGAAGCAAGGGGTTAGAAGATATTCATTGGGGATAATGGAAACGATAGGGATCGCTGAAGGTGGGTTGCCTGCATTAAGAACAGTCTCGCTCAAGCGTGCGCTTCAGGTAATGAGAAATCCAAAAGGAAACAAGATAGTTGGAGACTTAATATATGGTAATGCTCTGGTCGCAGGGCCACTTTCACTTGATATCACGCATTCAGCAACTCCTGGGGAGATCGTTGCCGGAGGGGTGAGTGCTGATCAACTAAGCATATCCCCTCTAAGTACAGATTTGGAAACGTACTTGGCAGGATTCCCTGGATGGTATACTGCCGTAAATGAAGATCCATACACGCTCTATGAAAACTGGTATAGCGAATATCTTGATAGTTTCCCCACAGAGCAAACCTTCACGTATGTTCTTGACAGTGATGATTATTCAAACGTTGTTGCAGAGGTTTCTCATGTCGGTGAGGATACTGTAGTGATTATCAAATCTAATCAGTCTAGCCCGCAGTTCTATGGTACATTCTCTTCGTCTGGATTAAGAATTGAGCTGGGAGATAAAGAATTCACTGTTCCTTCGGCCATTGTTCAGGAGAATACGATCCATATATTGATTGAAGACGGGGGTTTCACAATTCTGCATGAAAAAGAGAATAATCCGCATATGATAAGCGAAGTGAATGGAAAGTATGACATCAGGGTGAGAAACGGTGACATTACTATTGGTACCAATCTTGTATACAGCGATCTTAAGAGCAAAGTGAATAACGGTGGAAACGCTCCTGTTGCAAACCAGACTAAGGCCACTTCTATTACTACAATACAAGATATTCTTAAGACACCTAATAACGACTACCTGAGATTGGCTGCGGATGGAGGAGATTTGATTCTTAAGTACGACAGAGAATCGACGACAGGAGACAGAGTATTAACAGGAGACTTCTATGCCTTTGCAAATGAATCCTATTCAGTGGGAGGAAATGTTGATTTCCTTGACTTAGATACCATAAGCAATGTTGTAAGCGGTGGACAGTATTCCCAGATGTTTCTATTGGGTTCACTTACTTCGCGCAGTTTTGATGAAAACGGTAGCACTCTCTTCAATCAGGAAAATAACAAAAACAAGCCCCCGGATATTGTTGACCTTCTTAGATCTCTTGTGCTAGTTGCTACTGGAGGGTCAGGCGGTACAGGTGATCCGTCACAAGGTTCTGGAAATAGACTAGCACTTCTTGGTATTCAGAGTTGGTAATATAAAGTTATTGATTGTTTTTTCGGTCTGGGGAAGAAGAGATTCTCTTCTTAGCTTCTAGTACTATATGCCACAGTTAACCCCCAGAGGGCCCTCGCGGATTGCGGGGGCTTTTATATTGAAACTCACAGCGATTACCTGTTAGATGTCTTCGTGCCACTTCGATTATTTGATCAGTTCTGAGAATTAAATATGAAGCCTTGAGATAAGGCCTTCAGAGAGAATTCCGGCGATCTCTCCAGATGTTCTTGAGCTATTTCTTGCCAAAGCGTCATCATCATCATAGCGGTCGATGGCTTTTGAATCGAGCATTGATAGCTGTATAATAGTTAATCAAAGAGGGGGAGTGTATGTTTCGAATGGACAATAGAATTGTTGAACTCGCTTCTCACGAGCTGGATTTGCATCCCGAAGCAAGGCTCGACGATCTTTACAAGCTGTTTTATCAAGGCACGTTCGGTCCGAAGCACTTCATGGAAGACCAGGCCGTCGCGCTTAGATACCTTGCGGAGGAAATCGACTGCGAAGAGTTCGATCAGGTTCTCTGGCAAGACGTCAGCTATATGGAAAACTTCTTCAGGCTGAATCTTGTTCTTGTAAAGAATAGGCAGGTTCTGATCGACGATCTCTTTCGAGCTTTGGTAGCAAGTTCAAGGGTAGGTGCCTCAATGACGCGCGAGGACTGGAAGCTTGAGTGGCAGAGGATAGAAGCGGTTCTTAGAGACTCTCTTCCCGAAAGTATCTTTACTCTGGAATCGACGATTTCAGTCAAGGAGGCCCTTGAAAGCGGCCGGCTGTTACATCACAGTTCTTACTACAAAAGAAGTTATCACCCTCACTACAGAGTGATAAGTCGAGAGTGGTTCGAGAGGCTTATCGGAACTACTTACTGATCGACGTCCCTGCTTCATATGTTCTCTAGCATCTTCGATTCAGCTTTTTCCTGAGATGTTGATTCAGTATCCTGTTATCGGTTGCTTGTGATGTGCTTGTTGTGTGTATGCTATATAGAAAGGAGCGATTGATTCTAAAGATTAATACAGTTTAATGCTGCTTTCTTGATTCAATGTAGTCAGAGAGCGCAAATGTTGAAGTACTGGACGATAGGAGAAAGCAGATCAGGGAAATTGACAAAACGCTCTGTAGGAGCCGTATTAATCCGCAAACCGATTTTCCGTAAACGGGAAAGCCGAAAGCGGATTATCCGTAGCCGGAAAACCCGCCTCTACTAAATAATGATATTACTAAAGGATACTTCGTATCGAAGGAGCTCGATCGATTATTTCTAAGCACAGGCAAAAACTCTATCATAACGAGTCATTATTCAGGCGAAGTTTAGCGCAAGATCGGCAGTTATCCTGCTTCTATACTGACGACTTTGAGATGCGACGAACAGCGAGCTGCTGTCAGCTGTTGGCTGCTTTTGACGTTGCGCTTCGCTATAGCATTAGAAAAGGTCTGTATGAGACCCTCGGTAAAAGTCTGTATTGAAGAAAAACACAAATCTTGAAAACTCAATGCCAGTAGATTGCATAATGCTTTCTCGATTCATTTGTTCAGGAGGAGAGTAGAAGATTCCCTTATCGAGATAGCTTCATTTCGCCGCTAAGTCAAGCTATAATAGCTTTGAAGGGAGGTAATAGAATGAAGTCTATCGTTGTCTATTTCTCATATGATGAAAGCACAAAGGTTCTTGCAGAGGCAATGGCCTCTTCAATCGATGCTGACCTTCTTCGGCTTGTGCCTACGGGGGAGTTCTCTCGAACCTATTATCACCACGTTGAGAATCCCGAGCAAATAGAGACCACTCCCGGATACGATCCTGACAAGGAGCATATCTGGGGAAGCGAGTCGGTAACTATGAATAACAAGCCTGAACTTGAGCCATATGGCTTTGATCCTGACAATTACGATCTTATAATCATAGGCAGTCCCGTGTGGGCTCTCACTTATGCGCCGCCGATAAGTACATTTCTCGCAGAAAACAAGCTGGAGGGAAAGAAGATAGCTCTATTCTGTACACATGATGGAATGATCGGCGCAGCATTTGAGAATCTCAAGAAGGCATTGAAGGGTAACGAAGTGATTCAGGAGATTGACTTCGAGGCACCTTCTTCAAGGCTGGACGAGTACGTTGAAACCGCAAAAGAGTGGGCTAGAGAGCTTGGGGAAGGACTGTAGCGGAACCACGTTATAGAATGCAAATGCCGGGTTCTGTTCCCGGCGTTTTTCTTTTCCAAAAGAGCTTGCTATTTTCGGTAAATGTGAAGGATCAGGCATCTCTTGATGCGGGTATTTGCGCTCTGGTCTCTTCGTTATAGTTGTGCACATCGAAACCAGTAATATGATTAATCTTGAGTTTAATTGTCAAATTATATAGAATATATGTAAAGAGGTGATTGAATGCTAGACAAACAGGAGATCATGAAGGCGATCGGCCTAAGAGTGACTCAGAGAAAGTTCCAGGAAAAGCAACTGTCTCCTGAGCAAAGGAAACAAGTGGATTCTGCTATTGGAGACATTATTCCTCTTAACTCGGATGCTCCTTTGCAATGGTATTTCACTCCGCAGTTTCCGTCCGGTTCAGGAATCGTTCTCGCTAAGCTGAAGGAGTTCACTACTCCCAATCTGATTCGGTTCGGTTTCGAAGGCGAGCAGATAGTTCTTAATCTCACCCTGAAGGGTTTCTCCACTAGCTGGGCCAGACTGCCAAACTACCTGTCCATGATAATCGTGGGCTTTCCCGCAAATAGCGAAGGAGACATTGTTGAGAGAGCCTCTAGATTTCTCTTCAGGGAGGCAAATAGAAAGCCGTTTGCGGAGATTGTTTCTGGCAAGACAGAGTACATAGATGAAAGTATGAAGGATATTTTGAATGCGGGAAGGATGTCGCCTTCTTCATTCAACAGGCAGCCCTGGAGATTTGAGATTCTCGACAGGAACAGCATAGCAATTCACGGATGGAAGAAGATTCCACTGATCTACGAGGATGTCATTTCGATCGATCTGGGAGTTGTAATATCTCACATGTACCTTATGGCAAAGTCAATGAATGACGATGCAAAAGTCGAGCCAATAAGCCTTAGGAGCTACCTGCTGACATTCTGAAATTCGTTTTTCTGAGATGTTTCAAGGGGAAGGCTTCAGGTTCTGATGATCATAGCTAGTGACCCATATTCAACACTTGGGAGAGTACGTGATGAGCTGAAGGCGGTTTGACGGGTTTTCCGTATGGTTTTGCTTATACACATTATGGGCCTACTTCTTCTCCTGTAAGCAGCTGTGCTGTCACGTCAATGGAGACGGCGCTCAGCTTCCAAAAAGCGCCAGGATCGAATTGATAGCAATGTAAATGGCAACTGAGATCAATCCCGAAATTACGGGAGTAGATACCCATCCAAAGACAATTCTCTTTAGGAGCTTTGCATCAAAGTTTCTCGATCCTCTCGCAAGCCCGACTCCAATAACCGCTCCGACTATTGCCTGCGAAACCGAAACGGGAACCCCAATGAACGCGTAAATTAGGACGGTCAATGATTGTGCCAGTAAGGCAATAACCGAAGCGAACGATTCGAGGGCGACTATCTTTGTCCCGATCGTGTACATAACTCGCTTGCTGAACATTATAGCTCCGGCCGATATGCTCAGCCCTCCAATCAATACAGCCTTCTGAACACCGATGATATCTGCAAAGGTTCCTGTGATATTTGCAACGTTATTTGCTCCAAGAGCGAATGAACCGAAGCCACCAACAATTACCGCAAGTGATTTAAGGAGTATGTCCTGAACAAGAATTGAACGTACTCTTTTGAAGGCGACACCAATAAGTGTATACAGGAAAAGAGCAACGATCGCCGCTACAAGTGGAGTCGTTATCCAGCAAGAGACTATTTTCAACACAACCAGCCAATCAACGCTTCCACTCAGAAGTCCAATGCCAACTACCGAGCCTACAACGGCTTGCGAAGAGGAGACAGGCAACCCCAGCCTGTTAAGCAAGAGAACGGAGATTCCCGCTGCCGCTGCGTTGACTGAAGCAGAGAGTAATGTGTGAGAGCTGAGGCTGGAGAGAGTTTGCATTCCACCGGCCCCACCCAGAATAGCTCCAACAAGCACAGCAAAGCTTGAGATCAGCGCAGCTGATCTGTATTTAAGAATTCCACTTGTTACGGTTGTACCGTATATATTGGCTGCGTCATTCCTTCCGAGAGTCCATCCAAAGAAGACAGCAGGCAGAAATGCTAGGAACACGTCGATCCCTTCATAATCAGTGATAAAAAGGATTATAGCACCAAACAGATGTATTTACTTATGTGGTGTATGCGTTACAGGAGCGAATGCCATCGCCTATTCGCCTTCTGGCTGTTCGATCTCCTTCAAGCAGTATGTGTAGTATCTCTTCTTGTTGTTGCTGTCTATCTTCATCTTCAGACCGTGCATCTCGTTCTCAAAGCCGGGAAACTTGTTGTCGAACTCCTCCGAGAGATTCAGATATTCGATGATTCTCTTCGTGTCGTCTGTATATCTCTCGCCAGGCATTATCACGGGTATTCCCGGAGGGTAAGGAACGACCATTACAGCTGAGATTCTGTTTTGCAGCTCACGGATTCTGACCAGTTCAGTATTGTCGTTAACCAACTCTGAATAGGCTTTGGACGGAAGCATAACCTGCTGGGGATTCCGAGAGTAAACATCCTTCAAGACCTTGGTTATCTTGACCTTTCGGAGGTATTCATGCATCTGTCTGCAAAGCTCCTGAAGGGTCATCTTTCCATATTTCTTTGGGAACTCTCTGACGATATCGGGAAATACATCATCCAGAGGAGCGTCCTCATCGAAGAGCTTCTTGAAAGTGAAGAGCTCTGCGAGCAGAGTTCCAGACTTTCCCTTTGTCAACCCGAGGGAGAAGAGTATCAGGAATGAGTAATGACCCGATTTCTCAACTACTATTCCCCTGTCTCTAAGGAAAGTTGTGACTATCGTTGCTGGGATTCCCCAATCCCTCATCCGACCTTGTCTCGTTATTCCCGGGGTCATAACGGTCACTTTTATCGGATCGAGAAGGACGTAGTCGTTCTCAAGCTTTCCGAATCCATGCCAGTCTTCGTTTGCTTTGAGATACCAGCAGTCAGGTCTGTCCTTGAGAATCGATTCATCGATGTCTTCGAGATCGAAGGTCTTTCTTTGCCCGTCTTCTGTCCCAATCGAGACCTTTTCCGGCTGCCAGATCTCGAGCCACCAGCGTCTCTTTCGCTCTGATTCTTTGGACTCGATTTCTTCCTTCAGATGCTTCATCTTCTTTCTGAAAATGATTGCCTCCTGAATCGTCTCGTCAATGAGGAATTTGCCTGCGTTTCCGGCCATCATCTTTGCCGCTACATCCAGGGAAGCGATGATCGCATATTGAGGCGAAGTAGACATGTGCATCATGTATGCCTCGTTGAATCTTCCATGATCTACCCTTTTTCTACCATCCTTTACATGTATCATAGAGCCTTGAGAGAAGGCAGCCAGTAGCTTATGAGTGGAGTGCGTAGAGAAGACCACCGGAGATTTTTCTCTGTCAATGTCTGGTGACATTCCGAAGCGGCTCATATACATTCTATGGAATTTCGCATAGGCGTACCATGCCTCATCGAAGAGAACGAAATCCACAATCTTTTCAAGCTTGTCGAGGATGGTTTTCGCGTTGTAACAGAGGCCGTCATATGTCGAATTAGTGATTACAGCAAGTTTTATTCTGTAGTTCTCTTTGTCTTCCACGAGAGGGCTTTCATTTATCGCCTTTTCGATTTCACTCCATTCAAAATCCTCTTCATGGATCGGCCCGATAATTCCTAAAGAGTTTCTGCTAGGCGTGAGGTAGATTGGTATCGCACCTGTCATTATGATTGAATGCATAATCGACTTGTGGCAGTTCCGATCTATAAGGACGATGTCCCCCGGGGTCACACAATAATGGAAGACGATCTTGTTGGATGTTGAGGTACCGTTCGTCACAAAATATGTCTCGTCGGAACCGAAAATCTTGGCAGCAGACTTTTCCGATTCTCCGATGGCTTCTGTATGCTCGAGGAGAGAGCCAAGTTCCGGCACCGAAACGGATAAGTCGCTCCTGAAAATGTTCTCCCCGAAGAAGTTATGGAAGATCTTCCCGGTAGATGACTTGAGGAAAGCCTCTCCTCCGCTGTGACCAGGGGTGTGCCACGAGTACTTGAATTCATCCACGTATCGTATGAGCTCTTTCAGAAAGGGGGGCTGCAGTTCGTCCATGTAGCGCTCTGTTGCTTCCTCAATTCTTCCCGCGATGAAAGAGGGACTGTCTTCGAGCTTCCAAACGTAGCCGTCGATCTGACTGATTATTTCGAGAGGAATCTCCATAACTTTTAGTTTCTCAGTCATGAGGAATATGGGAATAAGCATATTCCTTCCGCGGATTATCTCGATTATCTCTCCCGGGCCTAGAAACTCAGCATCTGGTTTGATCACAAGATCCCAGTCGAGCAAAACACAGCTGACATTTGAATGAGACATGAACTCAATTCTACAGTCGTAGCCTGAGTAAGACTCTATGACTGAAAAGCCTCGCTTCTGAAGCTCTCTTATGATCTCTCTTGTCGCTCTCCCCCCAGTGTTTTCTGAAAGTAAGTCATCGTCAACTACCAGAACAGGAAAGTCCTTGAACAGCTCCATTCTATCCCCTCGATTCTGCCTTTCTGTAGGCAACAAACGAACCCTTCGGCACTCCGAGAAAGCCGCCGATTACATCGCACTTGGCCATAAGCAAAAAGAAGATCTCGCGTTTTGCCGAGCTTAAACCTTCTAGATTGCCCTGTCCTTTAGAGATTACTACATCGGCCCTGGAATAAACATCGAAAAAACCTCTCTGCATAGTCTTTTCCTGAGCGCCAGGTGCATCTGCTCCAGAATCGATTATCGTTGCTACTTCGTCCATGCCTATTTCAAGGGCCTCTCGCATCGTTATGTCATTAAGAGCCGGTATTGTTCTTACCGAGAAGTAGCTGTTCGGCACTCCGGAGAGTTCTAGCAGAAGTTTATCGAGAACAGCTTCGCCACAGTTATCACCGACTATGAGAAGCGAGTCGGTGCTTCGTATCCTTTGCGCTAGCTCTTCTAGATCATCTATTGCGAAAGGTCTCGACAGTGCATCCTTCATTGTCTTATGAATGTCTATCTTATGACCCGGAGCAACATCTATAATATTACCGGCTACCGATAGTTTCAGCGCTCCTAACAAAGGATCGTCAAGCTTGAGGAGTTCCTCCTTAAGATCGTCGTATATTTCCATAAGACTTCTATTTGAAAGTCTCTTGACGTCCCTGAAAGCGTCATGGTTGCCAAAGAGAGGTTTCAACGCCTCTCCGACCTTTCTGCCGATATCTATAGGAGTATCTGACCAATCCATCTCCGCAACCTCTTTGAGAAAGGTTCTAACAACCTGTTTCTTCTCTTCCTCTCCAGCGTTATTAACGTCTAGAATCCGTAGCAAACTGCTCAGATTGCAGGGGATGCACCTAAGATCTATCTTCATTCAATCACCTCACACTGAATTATACAGTGTTCTGTTGAGCGAGACTTCTACCCGATTTGACTTGTAGGTCTAGCCTGGAGGGGAACTTCCCGACGTAGTCGGCCTCGCCTCCCGTAGAAGGCAGCATTGCGTCCGCCGATGTTCTTTCGGCGCCTTGCGTCTAATTTAGGCAGCGACTGAGTTTTCACTCGCCTTCTCGTGAGCGAAGCGAACGTCTCGCCAATGCTCTTTCTCGATTGCTCTTTCGGAGAACGGATAACCCTGAACTCATAACCAGTTCCTTTGCTCTTTCCTACCCCCTACCTGCGGCCCCCAACCACGCTTGTTACACAGCATGATATAATTGTTCTGTATTACAGGAGGTGTTAGCAGTGTATTACAGATCAAAAGAAAATGGGATTTTCAATTTCAATCTCTACTCAAATTACAGGGCAGTAGGGAGTCGATACATCGCTACACGTCCATCGGAGCAAGAAGATGTTGTTGAGGAACTGAACAGCGAAGATGATGCGAAGCTTTTCGAAGACTTTATCTGGGCTTCTCTCCAGAGAGTTCGCGACTATATCGACTTCAAGGACTTTGATAGTTTTTGTCATGGAAGAAGGCAGTGAATGTAAGGCTAAAGGCGAGTAAAGCAACGGAAAACAGAAGATGGTGTGAATAATCGCGCATAGTGTTCCGACAGTACCTCAGGCAGTGTATAATAACAAGGATCTACCAGACGCAGGTCGGAGAAAAGGAGGTAAGAATGGAACTAAACCCTTGTTCAGTTGTTTGTATAGGTATTCGAAGTCTTAATTTTTCTAATCACGTTGTTCTTTCCTCAGAAAAAGGTGCTCGCCTCTTTTTCCGCGCTCGTCGTCCTTGCTTCTAACTGAAAAACTTCTAAAAGAGCTAGCATCCTGATAACTATTCTTGTAACTGGATTTATCCTATTTGATTGTTCTAACTTGCAGCAGGCAAGAGGGATTTGACAATTGCTTACATTCTAATGGAGGTGGGAAATATGGTTAAAAAGAGTATACTTACTCTTCTTATAATTCTTTTCATAAGCATTACAGCGTTTTCACTTACTTTCGAAGTATCAATAAGCCAGGACGCACTGGATACAGTAGCGTCTCTAGGTTTAGAGACACCGATCAACGGACGAGTACTCGTAATTGTCAGCAAGGATTCTTCTAGAGAACCTAGCTTGCAGACAGATGTAAGAGGAGTTCCGTTCTGGGGAAAGGATGTCTTCGATATGACATCTGAATCGGTAGTGGAGATCTCAGATGGAGATATGGCTGTGGCAGGTTATCCAATTGAGATATCGGAACTACCGGCCGGAGAATACTTTGTACAGGCTTTTGTAAATGTATACACGACCTTCGCTAGAGCCGACGGTCATACCATACTCATGCACGATGACACTGGAGACGGGCAGTGGTTCTGGGAATCAGTTGGCAATGCAAAAAGCAAGACCAAGAAGATCTATCTTGATCCGGCAAATCCCGGTACAGTGAAACTGGCTATCACAGAAGTGATAATGCCCGATTATGAACTAGAGCCGGGCATGGTGCTTCAGCAGGGGAATTACTCAGATACTGAATGGGTGAAGTACATAAAGATCAAGAGCGATGTTGTTTCCGAGTTCTGGGGCAAAGATATGTATATTGGAGCCAATGTCCTTCTCCCCGAAGGTTACTACGACAATCCTGATGTGTATTATCCGGTGATCTACTATCAGGGACACTTCCCTGGAGGCAGTGCTCCGGTGGGATTTAGAGTGAACAACGACGTATATAAGTTCTGGAATGAGGAAGGAAATGCAAGATTCATAGCCGTATCGTTCAGAGATGCCACTCCTTACTACGACACGTCTTATTCCGTCGACTCGGCGAACTCTGGCCCATACGGGACTGCAATAACAGAAGAACTCATACCTTATCTCGAAAGCCAGTTCAGAATGATTCCCGAGAAATGGGCAAGAATTCTTGCAGGCGGATCTACCGGAGGATGGGAAGCCCTTGCCATGAAAGTCTTCTACCCTGACTTTTTTGGAAGAACATACGTCTGGTATCCCGATGGAGTCGACTTCAATTATTATCAGTTGATCAACATCTACAACGATGACAATGCTTATTACTCCGACTTTGGCTGGATAAAGACCGAAAGACCGAGTGCAAGAGATACTCATGGTAACATCAGTTTCACCGTGAAGCAGGAGAACTACTTCGAAATGGCTGCTGGACCGAGCAACAGATCTGGCGGGCAGTGGTCAGTTTGGGAATCAACTTACAGTCCCGTTGGCGCTGACGGATTCCCTCAGCCGATTTGGGATCAGGTAAGTGGAGAAATAAACAAGAAAGTTGCCGAATACTGGAAGAAGAATTACGATCTCAACTACATTCTTCAGGAAAACTGGGAAGAGATAGGTCCCAAGATAGCCGGTGATGTTCACGTGGCGGTAGGAGACATGGACAACTACTACCTCAATGAGGCGGTATATCTCTTGAAAGCAGCTATGGAGAAAATGGAGAACCCGGTTTCTGACATGACTTTCGATTTCGGCCCGAACCAGGGTCACGGATGGAAAGGCTGGAGTCCAGCCGACCCCAGCAAGGCACTTGCTCTCCAGGAATGGCTTGCACAGCTTTCAGACTACATGAAGGAAACCGCTCCGGAGGAAGCAGAAAAGAACTGGATCTACTAGATACTCCAACATAAAGAAGAGGGATGCTAGAATTGACCGGAGGGGAAACCCTCCGGCTTCTTTATTCAGGAGGTGTTCTTCTGAGGATTCTAATAGTCGAAGACGAGGCAACGATATCTGCCTTTCTTCAGAAGGGTTTGAAAGAGGAGGGCTTCGCAGTGGATGCAGCGAGAAGTGGAAATGAAGCCCTGGAACTAGCTTCATCAAACCAATATGAAGTAATAGTTCTGGACATTCTTTTGCCTGGCAAAAATGGTTTCGAAGTCTGCAGTGAACTGAGAGCAAGCGGTAATTACACACCTGTTCTCATGCTGACTGCTCTGGATTCTGTAGACGAGCGGGTTAAGGGGCTTAACACGGGAGCGGATGACTATCTCGTAAAACCATTTGCATTCAAGGAACTGCTTGCAAGGATCAATGCGTTGCTTCGCAGGCCACGTGAAACTTTCGAAAGGGTTTTGAGAGTCGGGGACTTGTCTATAGATACTGTCTCTCATATGGTACGAAGGGATGACGTGGAGATTGAGCTTTCACCCAAAGAGTACAGGCTTCTGGAGTATCTTGCAAGAAATGCTCATCAGGTTCTGAGCAGGACACAGATCGCAGAAAGCGTCTGGGATCAAGATTTTTTCAGTGATTCGAACGTCGTCGATGTCTACATAAGATATTTGAGAAAAAAGATTGACGATCCTTTCTCCACAAAGCTAATCAACACTGTTAGAGGCTTCGGTTACAGGCTAGGTTGATACGATGAAAAAGATAGTTCCTATCAGGATAAAGCTGACTCTCTGGTACGTCCTTTTCCTGGGTGTTATTCTATTTGCGTTTAGCGTTTCGATCTATGCGATTCTCAGCGCACAGCTTCATAGCGAAGCCGATTCGTCATTGAGAATCGTATCTTCGCAGCTCCTTGCAAATATCGAGATCGTCCAGGATCTTCCGATATTCAGGAAGACCGTCGAAATGGAATCTCTCAGTAACAGGTTACTTGCCGAAGGATTCGCTGTCAGGTTGATGGATGGATCGGGAAGCATTGTTGAGGGTTTTGGGCCGTTTGGAATTCTAAAGGCCTCATTAGAGCTTTCTGACAGGGAATTCACTACAGTCTCTACATCTGTGGGCGTCTGGAGGATTTTCACCGTTAAGATTGGTCAGTGGGGATGGATGCAGGTGGGAGAATCTCTTTCGAGTGTCAGAATTGCCCTCTTCCGACTGTCCAGGTTGATGCTGATTCTCGGACCTACGATAATCATTCTTGCAGTGCTTGGCGGGTTTTACATGGCAAAGAAATCGCTTGAGCCCGTGGAGAGAATTACGCTGCTTGCAGAAGAGATCAGTGTTGAAAAACTCAACAAGAGGCTCAACCTGACTTTGCCAAATGACGAGCTAGGACATCTCGCCAGTACTTTTGACGGTATGCTCGAGAGACTTGAAGAATCCGTCAAGAAGCAAAGGCAGTTCACGTCTGATGCGGCGCATGAGTTGAGAACGCCTTTGACAGCGATTAGAAGTATTGTGGACGTTACACTTCACAGAGATAGGGATTCCGATGAATATGTGAATGCGCTTGTTCAGATTCAGAACGAAATTGAAAGACTTAGCAGTATTATAGATGATCTTCTTGTAATCACGCGGCTTGAGAATAGCCTTCAAAAAGGTGATTACAAAGTCTTTCCAGTAGGGGTCTTAATCGAAGATGTTCTTGACACGATAGCAGTCCTCGCCAAAGAAAAGAACATACATATTATGACGGAAATTCCTTCTGACCTTGAGATAGCAGGCGATCGACAAAAGCTTTCTAGAGCAATCTTCAATCTCGTGGATAATGCGATAAAGTACACCCCCGAGGGCGGCCAGATAAGGATATCCGGAGAGAAAGACCAGTCAAGAGAAGAAGTCGAAATTCTCATAGAAGACAATGGAATAGGAATACCGGCAGATGAGATTGACAAGATATTCGACAGGTTCTATAGAGTTGACAAGGCGAGATCTGAGACAAGGGGCACAGGACTTGGGCTGTCTATAGCTCAGGAGATAGTAAAGGCTCACAACGGAACGATAACTGTAAAGAGCTCATCTCAGCAGGGATCTATATTCAGAGTGACTCTCCCCTTGAAAATTAGAAAACTCTAATCTGAGTCTAATTCTTCTCTAATCTCTCCGATTTATATTTGGTTGCAGCAGCGATAGAAGTTTCACATAGATGTGATCCCCGTACACAGATGTAGATCAAGCAATTGCGGGAAGGGGAGCCTGGAAATGAATCAAGCTACTCCGGCAAGGCGATAGCAAGACAGGCTCCCATTCTGAAAAAATGAAAAAAGCCCTTTTCATCATCCCCAAAATAGAAGCCAGGTGACTGGCTTCTTTTCTTCTAATCTCTCCGAGGGAGCGACACCGACATCCTGGAATGAATCTTAAGCATTCCCTCGGCTTGAAGGAAGCTTAAGATATCAAATAACTCGTACCTCAACATGTTCAGCTCCCCGGCCAAAGCGTCTATGTTTACATAGATATCGGGATCGTTTGAGGTCAACTCTTTGAGCTTCAAGATCACCGCCTGTCTTTGCTTTTCCTTGTCAGGGATCCCGCCTCCTTCAACTTGAAGAATCCCCTTGTGAGTAATCCTGCCCATTCTGAAAGGCTTGATCTCGATCAGTTCTTCATCCACTAGTATATTCAGGCTTTCGTTCACTTCGCCGGGACAACCTCCGACTTCCCTAATCAACTCGTCAACAGAGAAATATCTCTTTTCTCTCCCGAGAACTTTGCCGTATATCTTCTCCAATATTGATTGTTCATGCTCTGATATGCCCATTTCAATACCTCTTTGGTTTTCCTACCGGAGCCATGTAAATGACAAATTCGTCATAACCATCTAGACCTATCAACTTATCGATCTTCTCCTGATCGTAAGCTGCAATGGCGCATGTTCCAAGATTTAGGGCCTCACAGGCAAGGTATAGATTCTGGCAGATATGACCTGCGTCCAGAAGGATTGGTTTGTATGATGTCAGATCGTATCTCCACTCTGTCCTGTAGGGGATGACCGACCATACGAAAGTTGCAGCGCAATGTCCAACGAACTTCTGGCCTAGAGCGGCATCAGCAACTTCACTGGCGAAGTCGCCTTCCTTCTCCAAAACCAAAGAGTGAGACAAGGCGACGTAACGATAAAGGCCTCTCTTCAACCCTTTTACCAGTCTAACGAATATGTATGTCTCAAACGGGTGCCTTGCTCCAGCAGACGGGACAGTTCGCAACGTTGCATAGTTGTTTTTCATCACTGCTTTTACACCCTGAGAAGACCAGAGAAGAAAAGACAAAGCCTCAAGCGACAACTTCTCATCCGAGTAGACTCTTCTGCTTTCTCTAGAAAAAACTATCTCTCTCAAATCCTTCATTATAAGGTCAGTTGAGTTTGGGTCAGGAAGACTAATAAGGTCGTAACCCTCCGAGCTCTTCTCAAGAGAGGGCTGCGGCAGTCCCTTCATCTGATCTGTCTTGTTCATCTCTCTATTGACTTCTTGCCATATCTTGTTGCTCAAGAAAGCTCTTCCTTCCTTTCTTGTCATCATGAGAGCTCGCCTCCTTCGATTCATATAAATAAGTCTAGCACAGCAGCAAAAAAGTGAACGACAGACTTGCAAATCTAATCAGAGCTTTTCAACAAGAGCCGCTATATGCTGGTCGCTGACGAAGACAACGTTGGCCGTCAACGGTCCGCCGTCCA
>NZ_DIMV01000082.1:0-14191 GCF_002425715.1 Mesotoga sp. UBA5557 | reverse complement strand
TTAAGAGCAGAAAACCCGTTCTACGCTGTGAAAAGCCAAAACCCTGGACACGCCTTCAACGCTCTTTTCCATTCTTTGTCAAAGAAGAGAGAACGGCTAACGCAGAATCGTTCCCGCATCTTGGAACTGATTTTTCCTTTCGGAGAACGGAGAACCGTTAACGTATAACCGTTCTTGCAACTTGCATCATGGAACTTGCAACTCTCGGTCTTGGAGAACGGAGAACCGATAACGGACAACCATTTTCTTATTCAACTTCCAAAATTGAACTTACAACTGTTTCAAAGATCGAGATCCTGGCCAGAAGCGTGCCAGGATGACCTGAAGCAAGAAAAGACTGTCATTCCGCAGTGCTACTAGAAAGAGCGGTTATAAATTGTTCGTTATTGGTTGTTGATAAGAGCAAACAAGAAAAGAAGCATTAAAAGTCGTTTCGCTCTGAAATGCTTCCACGTCATGTCATCCCGTGATGGGTCTGCACGGGATCTGGTCTTATGAACGACCCAAGGACCGAGAACCTGGCCAGAAGCATGATAGTGACCTGAAGTAAAAAAAGAGCGTCATCCCGTAGAGTTTGCCCTAAAAAGCTTGCCCCAATATGCTCCTGTTTAGGGCCTGCCCCAATGAGCCTGCCTTAAAATGCTCCTGTTTGGGGTCTCCTGTTAATGGCTTCGAGTAAGAGCGGTTCTTGGTCGTTCGCTTTTGGTTGTTGGTAAAATCAACCAAAGGAAGGAAGCGCTACTCTTCGCTAAGCGGGAATCGCGTCCCCAGACGTTTTTCCCAGCATCACTTCCGGCGATGCTCTTCGCCGCATCACTTCTGTTCTTGCTCTTCTCGGAGGACGGGTCCATGATCTTGGGCGAAGGACCAAGGACGGCTTTTATCCTCATCCCTGCTCTAGCAGAAACTCTGAGTGACTCATAAACTGCACAGGTGTAACATTGAAAGTTTTGAAGTATTATATTTCTTAGGTAATGCTGCAAAGGGAGGTCATGAAATGAAAGAAGAGAATGTAAGGAAAGAGTCAAAGCTAAGTCAGGTTTTTCTTGGAATAGTGGTCATAGCTCTTGGCTTGATGATCATTTTTGTCCCTGCAATGATGTCAAACTTCTGGCTATTGTTCATCTGGCTTCCGGGGATCATAATGGAGTACAACGCGATCAAGAATAGAATCGACGGACTTCTGGTTCCCGGTGGCGTGTTGCTTGTTGTGGGGTTGGCCTTGACTCTGGGAGTTGTCTTTCCTGGATTCTACGACAGCGGCGGGTGGGGACTCTTCGTTCTTGCGCCGGCATTTGGGTTATTCCAACTTTACTTGGCAGGCGGAAAGGGCCGCTCTCCTCTGTTGATTCCTGTCGCGATACTTGCAGTTGTCGGAGTTATTGCCCTAATACCTTCTTCATTTTCGCGATGGGCAATGATCGTTGTGGGAGCAGTCTTGATTGTGTTTGGTCTACTTGTTCTCTTCAGAAAAAAGTGACTTTACGTCACGACCCATTTGGTAGAAATCGAAGTATTTGTCGTCTATTCGCATATATCTCTTAAGTGTTCCTTCGATTTCAAATCCCAGTTTAGAATAGAGGCATCTAGCTCTGTCATTGTCTGATCGCACCTTTAGGCCGATCCGAGTTATTCCGCTGCTTTGTGCATGCTCAAATGCGAGCTCTATGAGGGTCTTTCCAATGCCCATTCCCCAGTAAGGCTTGCTTACAGACAGTGCAATCTCTGCCCAGTGGTTGATGCGCTGTTTTGAGCCTCCTTGCATTGTGATCAGTCCAATAAGCTTGTCTTCACATTCGGCCACCGCCATCAAGCTGTTGGCCTGTTCGTTAAACGATGCGATTATCTGTCTTTCAGCCTCTTCACTTAAGGTCAACTCGTTTCTTCCGAAACTCAGATAATCAGACTCTCCGGCAATGAAATTGATGTAGGCGAGTATTCTCCTTGCATCTTCTTTATCTGCGGTTCTAAACAAACAAATGCGGTCATTTTTAAGAACTCGCTCTTTCAAGACTCTTCTAGAAGGGGAGCTTTTCATCCTCGTCATCTCCGTCTGTCGGCAGCTGCATTTCTTCAGAGGACTCTGTCTCAATTGAGGCCAAAAAGCTTGAGTACTGTCTGTCCAATTCTTCCTTTTCCCTTTTAAGGGTTATCAGTCTCAGGCGAGCTGCGGTAAGAAGCTGAATTGCTTTCTGATAAGCCTTGAGTGCAACCTCGACATCTATCTGAGAGTTGCTTCTGAAATACTCGTCGATAGATCTTATGTATCCAAGCAGCTTCTTGAAATCCATAGAGTTTATTTGCTCTTCTTTCAGCTTCAAGACTGATTCTAACGTCTTTTCATCCATGTCACACCTCCGATTTGACTTCATCTATGGTAGTCTTTGCCTCTCCATCTTTGAAAACGCAGTCCAGTGAGTCGCCTGCCGAAACGGCCTTCGCGCTGTTGATTATCAAGCGACCTCTTTTCAACACCACTCCACCGAAAAGCAATGATGCGGCGTAGCCCCCATGGAGTGTAAGTTCATCAAATAGTTTATCCAGATCATCTCCTGAATTCGCTATTAGGTCATCGAACAACCTGGTTACTCCCTTGTCAAGTGTTTCAACGAGTATTCCGGAATTCATGAGATGTTTCTCAAGACTGTTTCCGAATCCTCTGTGATCAAGACGACTCTCGGCAAACGCCAGGTTTCTTTGTATCGAGCTGTCGGCACTATTTACCAGAGCGTCCGTTAATGCGAAAATCTCATTCATGCCTCTCTCAATCGAGAGGACGTATCTAGCCGGATTGAACGATCCAAGATCGTTCATCGCAAGGAGGATTCTGTGAGTAATCGTTCCTGAAAGAACTCTGGATCCATCTTCAAAGAACTGGTCCGTGCGATTGATGGTTTCTCCTATCCTATCGGCTATGAACTGGAGTCTATCGGGTCCTGTCTCGTTCTCGGCCCTTTCGAAGAGCCACTCAATCTCATCTCCCATCAGATCGGAGAATTCACTCAGGGTATCGACGTAATCATTTACCTGTTCACTTATTCCACGTGCAACTGCAGTAGGAGTATCAAAACGCTTCCAGGCAACGAAGTCAGGTATAGTAACGTCTCTTTCATGGCCAATAGCACTCAGTACTGGGCAATACTTCTTGTTGAATTCCGAAATTGCCATTCCTAGTTCAAGACTATCGAAATACATCAAGTCGCTCGCAGAGCCGCCACCTCTAGTCAGAACAACTACGTCGTATTTCACCGGACAGGATGCGATCTTCTTCAGAGCGGAAAGAACTCCGGGGACGGTTCGGTTGCCCTGCATATATGATTCGTAGAGATGCACTACGGGCTTGTATGGGTAGTTGACGGAGAGATTCGAGAAGAAATCCCCCAGTCCAGCTGCAGTAGAAGAAGAGATCACAGCAACTCTCTTTATAGGAGGCAGTTCGCCTAGATCATGCTCTTCAATTCTTAGAGCTTCCTTTTCCTTCAGGGCAAGGTAGATTTCCCTTCTTCGCGCAGTTATATCGGACTCTCCTATTGGAGCTATCGTATCTATCCATATCGAGAAACTTGCCCGGGGTTTGTAGAAGCTAAGCGTTCCTTCGAAGAGCCACTTCTTTCCCTTTATCTCAGACGAGCTCTTCACCGCCAGCTGTTTTCCCATTCTTGCGAAAGCCGCTTTTCCGGAGATCATGCTGAGGTCTATTCTCCTCTTTGTTCCCCGTTCTTCATAGTCTTGAGAGACACTGATGTAGACGTAGTTGCCTCTAACAGTTAAGTTAGTAACGTCGGCTGGAAACTTCACCGCGAGGTTGTTCAAGCCGGCACTGGTCAAAATCTTTCTTACGTGCTCAAGCATCGTGTCGAGATCCTTGAATTCTAGCGTCGCCTCTGCCATAAGCAGTTCCTCCAATGATCATTCTCTTCCATTATAAAAGAAGAGGACGCCGGAAGGCGTCCGCGAATTGGACATCAATCAACAGCTCTACCTTGCCGTGTATCCACCATCAACCATAAGCGATTCTCCATGAACGAAAGATGCTTCGTCACTTGACAAGAAGAGAACTGCGTTCGTCACTTCTCTTGGCTCTCCCAGTCTTCCTATTGGATGCAGTCCGACTAGCATGTCGTACATGTCAGTTCCCTCTTTCATTCCGGATGCTTCAAGTAGAGGAGTCTTTATGAAAGCAGGATTTACGGCGTTTATCCTGATATTCTTGCTTGAGTATTCTAGAGCTGCCGCTTTTGTCATACCGACAACTGCATGCTTAGCGGCGACATAGGCAGAGGCGTTGTTGAAACCAACCTTACCAAGGATCGAGGAATTGTTTACAATTGCTCCCCCGCCTTGCTTAAGCATCTGCTGGATTTCATACTTCATTCCGTAATAGACACCAAGCAAATTGATCGAAATCACTCGCTCCCAGTCCTCTTCGGGGTACTCAGATAGAGGAAGAGAAGGTCCGCCTATCCCTGCATTGTTGAATGCAACGTCAAGCCTTCCGAACTTCTCGACAACAGATTCGACGATTCTCTTCGTCTCCTGAGCGCTCGAAACGTCATGTTTCATGAACAGGGCCTTTCCCCCTGCATCATTTATCTCTTGAGCGAGTTCTTTGCCCTTTTCTTCATCAACGTCCGTAATGACAACTTTCGCTCCTTCCTCGCTGAAGGCCCTGGCGCTATCTGCACCAATCCCGGAACTCCCGCCTGTAATGAGCACTACTTTCCCTTCGAATCTTTTCATGTTCTCCCTCCTTTCACTCCATGTTACCGCCGATAGTTTTTCTCGGGTATATTATTATATCACAAAACTGCTTATGCATGAAGATGAACGAAGAGTGTGGTCGGTTTTTGAAAAGATTATTCAAGAGAGTCTTCGAGGTCTGCAATCTAGCGCGAAGGAGGCGGCTGATCTCTTGTTTCTTCAATCAGTTCTATGAAAATTGGAATAGGAATATGGCGGGAAGAACGAACTCTTCGAGATTTGTTGCTCGGCGGAATCGACTGTCCTGCAATTGAGAGTGAGGGAATGCAAAACGTCTTTTCCTCAGCGATCAGCACTTCGAGTTTGCACAGTGAAAAGGGGCCAAACAAGGTTTATGTTTGGCCCCGTAGAGCAATTATTGGATCAACTAAGTGATGTGAGCATTGTGCTTGCAGTAGATCACTCTATTGCAAGCCATCCATCCTCAAGCTCAAATAACGCTACAAGATTCACTACGGCGGTATCGTTGGGCGCCAAGTTGAATTTGCGTACAACTTCTCTTGTGGTACCGTCAGGGAGTTTCTCGATAGCCGTTATCTTGTGCCATGGACCGGGTGTGTTCGCGACTTTTCTCTTTCCCTTCCCAACTTCGCCGAGGTCCACATCATCAACGATTACATCAATTGGATTAGTAGACTTGTATTCTACGCCGTTGATAACTATGTCTCTATTGTCAACGAAGACACGGTGTTCCTTGCCAATCACGTAGAGAAAGAACCCCAAGGCAACCAGCACTACAACAAGGGCAATCCTAATCACGTTTCTTTTCATAAAATCACCCTCCAGTCCTTTCTTCGATCGCGGCCTTTATGGCTGCCTTTGCCTGTCTACGTTCGGTCTCTTTCTCGACCTGCCTTCTCCAAGCATAAAGAGCAAGCGAGATTGCAATTATTCCATACGAGACAAACACTCGGAAGAACTCTCCAATTTGAGCCTGGCCGAGAAGTTCTTTGCCGGCTCTTGGAGCGACAATGAAGGTGAGATGGAAGAGTGTGATTCCAATGAAAACATTCGGAATGGTTGCTTTGGCGACTGAAGCACCTCCAATCAGGAGGGCGGCAATGGCAAAGGTTCCAACCTGATCGTGTGAGTTGTAAGTGTTTATTGTGCCTATGTTTTGAAGGAATATTATCTGACCAAAACAAGCCAAAACTGTCGAGATGACTATTGATAGTGTCCTCGTCCGATCGACGTTTATACCCGCAGTTGCGGCCACCTGCATGTCTTGTCCTACAGCCCTCATATCTTGCCCAAGCTTTGTTCTTGTGAACCAGAAGACAAAGATACATAGTGCAGCAATGATTGCGAAGAGTCCAAGCGGGATTATTACACCGCCGACTTGAATCGACCACATATTATCAAGAGCTTTTCTGATAGTTAGTAGGTCGATCGCGTTTCTAACTCCGTATCCGCGTGGTAGCAACAGCTTATTGCTTGTTATCGGTATCACACTTCCCATACCATAAAGAATGGTTAGTTGATAGATACCGTTTATGAAAAACCCGAGAATCATCGATGTAACCATCTCTCTACCTTTTGCTCGGTTGAGAATGCTTCCGGCAAGAAGACCAAGGAGGATCGCTATCGGCATTCCTACTAGCATGGCCAGGACAACGCCTGGAATTCCAACTACTCCCCAATCTAACATGAATATCAAGCCCATTTGACCAGCCATGGCGCCCAAAACAATGCCAAAGTTCAATCCCATACCGGCCATTACTGGTATAAGCAAAGATATGACCAGGAAGGAGTTTCTTCCAAGTCTTGTTATGATTTCATTTAGGAGGTAATCAGTCGAGAACCCCGACAACGGTACTGCGAATATCAGGAGAATTATGAAAAGTATTGGGACCGCATTGGATATTGCAAATCTTACCAATGGGTTCTTTGCTCGTGTTAAGCTCTGATCCTTCATTTTGTCACCTTCGTTCTTCTCGTCAAAGCATAAACGATCATACCGTTGGAGACGATTATTCTTATTACCTCTGACATGTCACTCTTAATCAAGTTGTTCATAACAGATGGAGTCATCGTCAGAATACCTTGAAAAAGAAATGCTCCTATAATGACATTGCCCATAGATGCTTTTGAGACAGATGCACCTCCCAGCAGCAAAGCGGCTACTGCAGGAAAAGCCATTAGTAGAGGTGCCATATAAAGCTGAATGAACCCGAAGCTCTGCTCATAGACTAGAATTCCTACAGCGGCGATTATTGTCGAGATTACGACTGATAGAATTCTCATCCTATCGACGTTTACACCTGCAGCCTTTGCGTAAATGGGATTCGATCCTGCTGCAGTCATAGCGGTTCCCAGCTTAGTCTTAAAAAAGGCCCAGACAATAAGCGCCATTAGACCAAAGAAGAGAACCGTTCCAGTCGGGAAGAAGAAATTCCCTATTTTAATACTAAGGAAATTATTTAGAACTCCAAGCCAATAACCTTCGACACTTATGGTGGTTCTCAGTCCAGAACCGCCGTACCCCCAGATCATGTTAGGACTCTTGTATGGCAAGAGAAGCCACATCATACTCATGAAGGCTACAGAAGAGAATCCGACATACGTTGCAACGACCATTTCATCGCCCTTTACTCTGTTAAGCAGAAGTCCGTAGAAGAACCCCAGGATTGCGGCGATGGGGATTGCGATTCCTATCGCCGTTAGAAATCCCGCAAGGCCAGTTACTCCAAGTTCGATACTTGTGACCGCTCCGATTAGTCCGGCAATGACGCCCAACTGCATACCAAAGTTCAGTCCACAACCTGACTGGACCATAGGAACAAGTGAAAGCACGAGTACTGAATTCATCGCGAACCTAACGATTGTATCGCTGATCGAAGTGCCAACACTTATGTTAACGAATGGAGCAATTACAAACATGGAAAGCAGGAAGAGAGCGATTATTACTCGAGGCCAGCCGGCCTTATCTATCAACTTCCTTATACTCTCAAGCATTTGCCTTCACCTCTTCCTGTTCACCTAGCATTAACAGCCCGAAGTCGGCAGGGTCAGCAGTAGGCAGAAGGATTCCCGCGATCTTTCCTTCATCAACTATCGCTATTCTGTCACATATTGAGCGTAGCTCTTCAAGCTCGGAAGACGTCATGATTATGGTTGTTCCATGCTCCTTGTTCTGTCTTCTAAGAGTCTCGAGGACAACGCTCTTTGCACCGACATCGATTCCTCTAGTTGGCTCAGATACGAAAAGAAGGTCGGGTTCAAGAACAAACGCTTTGGCAAGACAGACTTTCTGCTGATTGCCTCCGGAGAGCTCTTTTGCATTTTGCCTTTCACTGACACACTTTATCTGAAGCGATTCCACATATTCTCTGGCAACCCTGGAAATCTCTTTGTCATCGCGCCATTTAATGAGGCCGCCAAGTAAATTCCTGATGAACCTTCCCTGAATCTGAATTGCTGTGAATACGATGTTCAGATCTATTGGCTCATCCAGAAGAAGACCGACTCCTCTTCTGTCTTCAGAAACGAACGCGATTCCTTTGCTTAGAACAGCTACAGGGTTATTAAGCGGAAGCCTTTCGCCTTTGTAATATACTTCTCCTTCCGAAGGGAAGAGACCCATGACTCCATTTGCTATTCCGAGTTTGCCTTGACCGGCAAGTCCTCCAATACCAAGGATCTCACCTTTATGAACCTTAAGGTTGACGCTGTTTACCTGTTCACCTGGCATGTCAACCCAAAGATCTTTGATTTCGAGAACGATTTCCGATTCAGTGCTTCCCTTTGAATGCAATGAAGCAGAATCCTTAATTTCTCGGCCAACCATAAGAGAGGCAATTTCCCTCGGCGTAGTCTTTGAAGATTCCAGTTCTCGGACGACCTGCCCATCTCTAAGTACAATCAAGCGATCAGCTATTTCTAGAACCTCGCTCAGCCTGTGGGTTATGAAGATTATCGATAGTCCCAGATTGGCAAGCTTTCTCGCCGCCCTTAGCATCGTATCAGCTTCCGATTCTGTAAGAACTGCCGTAGGTTCGTCAAGGACAAGCAGTTTAGTTGACTTCCTGTCCATCTCTCTCGCTATCTCAGTAAACTGCCTGTGACCTACCGGCATTTCGCTCACAAGCATATCCGGATCAAGTTGAACCTCCAGCTTCTCTATAGCTGCTACTGCTCTCTTATGCATGTCGTCTCTATCAAGAGTTCGCAATCTCTCACCGAAGACTTCTACGAAGATATTGTAATTAGTAGATTCTCTGTTCAGTAGTATGTTCTCTGTAGCAGTGAAACCCGGGATCAATATAAATTCCTGGTGCACCATTCCTATTCCGGCTTCGATGGCCTCAAACGGACTTGCGAAATTGACTTCCTTATCATTTAGGAATATCTTTCCCTGAAAACCACCCGTCTCGTGGATGACAGGCAGACCGAAAAGAATATTCATGAGAGTAGACTTCCCAGCTCCATTTTCGCCAACCAGTCCTATGATCTCGCCCTTCCCAACTTTCAAAGTAACATCTTTCAGAACCTGGTTTCCGAAGAACTCCTTACTTATGTTCTCCATCCTCAGCAAATATTGCTTTTCATCCATGACTTCACCCCAATACCGAAGGCTAGAAAGAGTCAAGAAAAGGGGGGGGGTCGCCCCCCCCTCTTGACGTTATTCAGCTTAGAAGTTTAAGAATTTTGCAGGAACCTCAACTTCGGTGATTCCCATGTAGCCTTTGCCAAATATGTAGGTATCCTGATAGATGAGGAGATAGTTTTCCTGTTCGATTCCATTGGCATCGATGTAGTAGCTGCCATTCCAGCCCGCACCTGGTGTATATTCTGCGAAAGTGGCCATTACTGCATCAAAATCATCGATTTCACACTTGCCGTCGATAACGTTCTTTGCATGTTCAGCAAGAGCTGCCGTCGTTGTGTAACCGAGCGAGTAGGCCCATGTTCCCATTCTTCCGGCTCCGCCCTTTGCCACAACAGCCTCTTCAACCTTGGCAAGAATTGCTGGCCAGTTGCCAGTTTCTTCTTCGGTGAAGGATATGCCGAGCGCTCCGGGGTAACCCATCAGAGGAGAAGGTAGATCGGCTTCAACGAAGAATCCACCAAGCTCTGCGACTCTCTTCAGAAGAGGTTCTGTATGAGCGTCATTCGTACAGAAGAAAGCTGTGTTTACGCCGTATTCGTCAAGCCAGGCAGGGACTTTCTCCAGAATGAACTGCTGTGCGCCGGCGATTCCAACGTCTCCGACGGGATCGGGTGAACCCATGTCGATGAACTCAAGTCCGAGTTCCTCACAAGATGCTCTCATGATGTCTCTTCTCTTCGATAGAAGTTCGTAAGACATGTGCCTCGGGAAGGAGATGTGCATAAACTTCTCTGCGCCGAGCTGCTTGGCTGTGTAGATAATTAGATAGCCACGGGCAAGTGAGTCAGCATTGACTGAGAGATGGGCCGCATCGGCTAGCATTGGGGGATCTTCGTGAGGCAGACCGGCAAGAAGAAGAATGTCCGGCCTTGTCTCCCTGATTCTTCTGAAGCTCTCAACTGTTCCAGGAATAGCCTGGTTAACAATTATTGCCTTCATAAGAGGATCGTCTGCAAGACCGGTTATCTGGGCGATAACAGTCTCCTGTTCAGACATGAAGTTGTCAGGGTAGGTAAGGTGAACGATCATCCCACCGGAAGCGGCATCTCCGTATTTCTTGATCAGTGCTTCGGCACCTCTAAGATCATCCTCGGACTGAGAAACGGTTCCCGTCACAACACCAATGTGATAATTCGCGGCAAACATGAAAGCCGCACTTACAAGAACTACCAGTAGAACTAACAGTGCTTTGCGCATTCAAAAAACCTCCTTTATAAGGAATTGAGGCTGCCCTATAGGCATCCAATAATCATAAATATCTCGTGACCGAAAAAGAAGCCGGATAGCCCGGATATCAAATAGGAAAGCATAACGTTTAACGAAACTAGTTTATCACAATTCTGGGTCATTTATGTAATCACTTCGTTCTCCGCTATTCCTAATTCAAGCTGTTAAGAGCCACCTGATTTGTTTTCCTTGTTTCATTCTTTGGTATGCGGGTTTATAATCCTCCTAATGACTGAAATCACCTCGAAAGTGCTTACTTTCTTTGCGTTGATAGGAATTGGCTTCATATTGAAGAGAACTAATCTGGTTGACGATCTGTTCACAAAAGGAGTAACTAGATTCGTTCTTTACGTAACTCTTCCTGCTCTGATAGTTGATTCGATGAGTTTTGAATACTCTTACGAGATGTTTTCTTACTCCGTAATATCGTTAATTGCCGCGGCGCTCATTATACGGTTCTATGGTTTCTTGCGGTCTTTTCGGCAAAGGCGCTCAAGATTACCGACGATTCAAGAAGTGTCTTTCTCTATGCTGTTCTCTTCGGAAACGTTGCCTATATGGGTTATCCTGTCGTCGAACTAATAATCGGGAAGGAAGGAGTGTTCTATAGCGCCGTCTTCAATATCTGGTTCAACGTTCTGACCAGGACTGTCGGAGTGAGGATCATGTCACATGAGGCCTGTCTGTCAAGGAAGAAAGGCCTTCTCAATCCAGGAACGATAGCTGTTTTCGTAGGCCTTGTTCTTTTCTTCACTCCGCTCAGGCTTCCGTCATTCCTCGATGAAGCTCTTGGGCTTCTCGGGGAAAGCACTATCCCTCTGGCCATGGTAGTTGCGGGGATTATTTCGGCCAGTACGAGACTCTCCACGATATTTAAGAGCAGAATTATTGTCTTCTGCAGTCTTCTTAAGCTATGCATTGCGCCTTTGATCGTTTTTTGCCTCCTATCGTTTGTAGAACTGCCTTCTGTTGTCGAAAAGATTCTGATAATCATGAGCGCAATGCCTGCTGCAGTTAACACATCAATATTTGCAAGGATTTTCGACTCTGACTACGAGCTTTCATCCAAACTCATTGCATCTTCAACGCTCTTTTCTCTGATACCTTAGTTCCCTGATCATCTCTTTTCTTGATTGAAAAGGCGAGATATTTTCTCTTGCTTTCTATTTGGGTGCCAATAATGCTATTATCCCTCTATGAAAGCCGTCAAAGAGAGGTGTTTGCAGTGAAAAGGTCCGTTTTGATTTTGCTCCTGATTCCTGTCGTTCTGTTTTCCGGAAGTGTGGGACTGGTGCTTTCCGGAGGGGGTGCGAAAGGTGCTTATGAAATAGGTGCGTGGAAGGCTCTTATAGATCTCGGAATCGAAATAGGCGGCGTCTACGGGACCTCGGTAGGTTCCTTGAATGCAGCGGCCGTTGCCCAGGGGGACTTTGAGAAGGCACTTGAAGTTTGGAGAAACATTTCTGAAGATAGCGTTATGAGACCTACAGAGTCTCAAAGAAAACTTATCGAAGCGTGCGGAGGTAGTGATGACTGGAGTGTCGGAGAACTTTATCAGGGTGCGGTAGATGTAATAAACCGCGGTATTGATGTAACTCCACTTAAGAATCTTCTTAGCTCCGTCATCTCTGAAGAGGCAGTCAGAGGCTCGTCGGTTGATTTTGGACTAGTTACATTTGATTTAACCGATGCCAGGCCAGAAATGCTTTTTATAGAAGATATTCCTCAAGGTCTACTAATCGACTACATAATGGCTAGTGCAAATTTTCCAGGATTCCAGACAGTTGTCATTGATGGCAAGGCCTTTATCGATGGTGGAATATATTCAAATCAACCTGTTGAAATGGCAATCGAGAGAGGCTTCAAGGAAGTCATACTCGTTGATATAGGGAGAGTTGCGTTAAGGGACAGGATCGGCAAGATCAAGGCATTCTTCACCGGCACTAATCTGATTCATATCAGGCCTAGGGTTATGTACGGAAGCACGCTAGATTTCGATGCGGAGAAGACGAAGCTGCAGATAGAAGAGGGTTACTTAGACACGCTGGCTGCTTTTGGGCTGGTGAAAGGAGAGTACACCTACATATTTGAGAATAGGGATGTGTTCAGGGAAATGTTTGATTCTCTTCCTCCCCAGAAGAGAGCTGAAGCGATCAGGATTGTTAATGATCGTCAAGAGTGGGACGACCATGACAGGTTCTATTCTGAGCTGCTGGTTTCGCTGGAAAACATAATCAAGGGAGACGATCCGATGATTGCTGTAGTTGACCGATTGGCATCTATGATGAAGATTCCTTCACTGAGTCTATACAGCACTGAGGAACTTCTTGAGGCCATTAAGCTCAGTTATTCCGCAAATGGGTTTGAAGGTGATTTGAGTTCGCTAGTACCCTACGAAAGAATGCTTGAGTTTGTTCTCTTTCTGTACGACAATGCAGAAGTACCCTCGCCCCCACCGCAATTTGAACGATTCAAATCTTCCTTCATGATTTTGAATGGAGTAGAGGAGTAGAAGATGAGATGGATCATTTTAATGCTGGTTGTAATAGTCGCATTTTCCGGGTGCGTACCGATGGCACTCATGATGGGTCCGGAAATGCTGCCAATAGGGACGTTGAAACAGTCTGTCGGAATGGACCTCCTCGTTGGGTTCGAAGAATCGATTCTTGCTCCCTGGAGCTTTCAGTACCTTGCTCGCATGGGTCTCACAGAGTATCTTGAAGGCTCTCTTAGAGTTTCGATACCGAGCATCTTCATTTCTGCTCCTGCGGCAACATTGGAGGCCGGTGCTAAATTGGGAATTCCTGGCTTCAGGAATGCAGCCATTCTTGTTAGCGGAGGAGCATTCCTTGGCAAAAGGCCTAGCGGTATAAGCGGAGACGACTACTTCATACCTTTCCTAAGAGTTGCTCCAATGGCGGGCGTAAGCATCGGAAACTGGATGGTGGGAGCAAAGCTTCAGATATTCGTTGCTAGCGAAATGGGGATTATCCCCGGAGTCTTCTTGACCAACGGGAAGTTGTTTTTCGAACTTGACATTCCTTTTGTAGACAGCACTTCCAATCCAGACGGTGGCCTGTTCGGGATAGCCGTCACGTTCTAATCACCGCTCATTAGCTCGAACTCCTTGAGTCGAGCAATTCTTGCAACTACGATATCGGGAGTTCTCTCGAGCCCGGCGTTGTAGAATGTTGCAATGTTGTTGTAATAAGCTCTGGCAAGCTCCAAACGGTTTTCTGTATCGGCCAATGCCTTTTGAAGTCGTGAGACCACGCCGCTCGATTTCAGTTCGGGATAATTCTCGATGATAAGCAGAAGAGTATCTGCGCAGTCTCATTTCGTAAAGCGGCTATTCTTGTCTGTACAGCCTGTTCGTGCTTCATGAGACCGATAACAGAGGCAGAAAGCCTTGGTATCAGATCGTGCCTTCTCTTCAGCTGAACTTTAACCTGTGAGTAGCCCTGTCTAACTCTCTCACGTAGAGCCTTCAAGCTATTGTAGACGGTCCACATCCAGCTAATTAGCCGTACACCCGCTTAAGAACGAGGACCCGCTGAACGCTGTGAAGAGCAGTCCTCCGTCAGCCGTCAACGG
>NZ_DIMV01000052.1:0-27876 GCF_002425715.1 Mesotoga sp. UBA5557 | reverse complement strand
CGACAATGCTCTTTCTCGGTTGATCTTATCGTAGGACGGCTCTTCAAAGCGAAAAGCGGTTCTTCAATCGCAAAACGGCTCTTTGGCGAGCGATCTTACACAGAAGGAATTTGGGATACGTTGCCCCCTACGATGAGTTAGTTATATGATCATTATCCATGGTCTGTGAACCCGGAAGCTTTCGAACCTGACTTTAACCTTCGGGAAGTCTTCTCCGAGTGTTACAAACTCCGCAGTACCGTCAGGATTAAGAAGTACGGTGTCTTCACTGAACAGACCGCCTATCCTTGGACAAAGTACATAGCTGGCAGGAGATCTTATCTCAATCAATGAGTTCGGAGCAAATGAAAATCTTTTCTGAATGTAACCGATACTTCCCCCAGGGCTGAAGTGTGTTATCTCATCTACCGCATTAAGAGCAATATATGCGTTTCTAATCTCTTCGTATACTTCGCCCATGCTCTTTGCCCTCATTATCGCAACAGCAGCCTTGGCGGCAACGCCGGAGGCTCTCTCGTGCTTCTCCTCAATTGCTTGAGGCAACGCTCCAAAATGGAAGTATCTGCTGAGAGAAACGGAAAGTCCTTGCTTCCTTATTGTCGCCCTGAGCATCAAATAACGGTCTATCTTTTTTGCTGTTGAAACCGGATAAGGAGACTTTGTGATTCTCTCATCGGAAGCTACGCACAAAGTTGGAGCTTCAAGTCCTGACTCGATAAAGATAGCCCTCAATACTTTTTCGATTTCCAGCTCCGTCATACCGGGTTGCAGTTCAGGTGCAAACTCGCACAAGATATTCTCAGTAAGCTTTCCAACTACTCTCAGACGCAATATCTCTCGATCGTCGAGAATTTGCATTTTCTCATAGAAGGACTTTTCCAAAGGCACATAGTTTGAGCAGGAGTGAAAACATTCACAATCAACTGCGGTCTTTCTGAACTTTTCACATATTTTGCTTATTGTCTCCCTGCAGTTTTTATATTCATCGATAGCAAGTATCTCAATCCCCGCCGGAAGAATCTCGTCCTTGATTCTTTCAGCATCGTAGCTTGGACTAAGTGCAACTACCATCGATTCCGTGACTAGAAGCCAGAAAGCTCCGAAGTCAGCCGAAGTGTCTATTCTCGGATCGACCTCGCCTTTGAAGAACCACTGAATATTCGAGTTTCTTGTCAAGAGGACTGCTTCTACGGAAGCTTCCCCGATGTATTCTCTGACAACCTCGTGTCTAGTCAAACACACCCCTCCACCTCACATTAAACCTATTCTATCAGAGGAGACAATATATATTCAGCGAATATGCACTGATAGACTTTCATACTTCGGTTCCTTGTTCCGACGGAATTTGTAAGCATTCAAAATAGACTTCCGTTCTTAGTGATATGGTATAATTGCTGTGATTTCTGTAGTTGTTGTATAGAGCAGTTCTGCAATGATTGCTGTCGATTCCTTATATAGGTTATCATGCGAGGAGGGGATAAAATGCAAATTGGTGAGTATGTTAAAAGCGCCGACTGGAAAAGCGAAAAACACGTGCCGGTTATTGACATTCCTGAAGCTATTAAGCCGGGTGAAGCATTCAATGTAGAGATCACGGTGGGCAAAGAGATTTCTCACCCAAACACTATCGAGCATCATATCAAATGGTTCGATCTGTACGCAATCTATGATGATGGCCAGTTTCTGATTCATCTGGGTCACATCGAGTTCACTCCTGTAACAACACAGTCTAAGGCAGTTTTTAATGTGAAACTTGAGAAGTCAGGTTCTCTAATCGCCACCTCTTACTGCAATATACATGGTCTCTGGGAGAGCAGTAAGAGAGTTGATTTCTGATTAAGGAGGTTGGCACGATGAAGTACAGATGCACTATCTGCGGTTATATTTACGATCCCGAAATTGGAGACCCCGATAACGGCGTAGATCCCGGGACCACTTTTGAGGATGTTCCAGAGGATTGGGTTTGTCCGCTTTGCGGAGCTAGCAAAGACGACTTCGAACCAGTCGACTGAGATGAGGCGGGAGAATCACTCCCGCTTTTCTTTACCTCAACGGGGGTGTTACTGTGAAAGATTATGTGATAGCCCTTTCCGGCGAAGCCGGGCAGGGGTTGAATACAATTGGCGATATGCTTGCACTAAGTCTCTTCAGAAATGGCTACTGCATCTTCACAGACAAGAGTTACCACTCAAGAATAAGGGGCGGAGAGTACGTCTACAGAATTCGGATCTCGGAGTCTCCTCTTCACTCGATGCGACAGGAGTTCGATCTAATAGTTTCTCTTAGCAAGAATACTACGCTTTCACAGCTAGAGTACTTCCACGATGGGACAACTCTTGTGTTCGATTCCGACTCAGATCGTGTAACACAGGAGGATGTCGATTTCAGGCTTAATGTGAAAGACTTTCCCTTCAAATCGATCGCCAAAGAGGCCGGGGAACCAAGAGCTCAGAATGTTGTTGCACTGGGTGCTATCCTCAGCCTATTCAAAGTAAAAAAGGAGATCCCTTCTCGACTCATCGAAGAGGTCTTCTCCGGAAAGGAAGAGGTAATCAAACCAAATCTCGAAGCGTTGAAGAAAGGTTACGATCTTCCTCTGTCGATAGAGGTACCCGATTTTGACGTCCAGGAGCACGACTACTTTCTGATGAACGGAACTGAAGGTACAGGTTTGGGAGCGATAGCTGCCGGCTGCAGATTCCTCGCTGCATATCCCATGACACCAGGTACGGGAGTCATGACATTCCTTGCCGCAAACGCTGAGAAGCACGGAATTGTTGTTGAACAGGCCGAAGATGAGATTGCTGCAGTGAATATGGTTATCGGTGGCGCATTCGCGGGGGCTCGTTCTCTTGTCACGACTTCAGGAGGCGGTTTTGCGCTCATGCAAGAAGGTGTCTCACTTGCCGCGATGACTGAGACTCCTCTGGTTATAGTCGATGCTCAGCGTCCAGCTCCGGCAACTGGTCTGCCGACGAGAACGGCTCAAGAAGACCTCCTCTTTGTCGTAAACGCCGGACATGGAGAATTTCCGAAGTACGTTGTCGCACCAAGAACCCCCAAAGACGCCTTCGAGTTAACTGAAAAGGCGTTCTTCATTGCCGACAAATATCAGATTCCTGCGATCATTCTACTAACCGAATCGCTCGTAGACTCCTCGGCAACCGTAGAAGCACCTATACACAAAGACGAGTTGCTCGAGAGGTTCATTGTTGAAGGAGACGAAGGATACCGAAGATTTGAGATTACCGATGACGGCATCTCTCCAAGAGCAGTCCCCGGAGGTAAGGCTTTGGTTAGGGTAGACTCCGATGAACATGATGAATATGGGTTCATAACCGAGGACCTCAATATAAGGAAGAAGATGGTCGAGAAGAGAATGAGAAAGATTGATGCTCTGCTCGGTGAACTTGCCGCTCCCGCCAAGTTCAATCTCGATGCCCCCTTGATTCTAATAAGTTGGGGCGACAGCTGGGGAGCTATCGACGAGTTTACTGTTGGCAGAAAGGATATTGGTTACGTCCACTACACCGAAGTCTTTCCAATCGATCCCGAGATTAAGGAAGAACTGGAAGGGAAGAGACTTGTTACCGTCGAAGGGAACTTCACGGGGCAGTTTGCCAGTTTACTGAGGTCGAAGACCGGTCTTCCTATTGAGCACATAGGTAGATACGACGGCCGTCCGATCAGCGCAAACTGGATAGAGAAGACGCTCAAAGAGGAGGGGATTATATGAGTTTTTTGAGAGAAGTTGACCCGGCATGGTGTCCCGGATGCGGGAACTTCCCCCTCAGAATGAATCTTGCGAGCACTCTCGAGGAGATGGGGGTAGATAAGTCTCATTTTGTGATGGTAACCGGAATAGGGCAAGCCGCCAAGATGCCTCACTATTTGGATATCAGTTTCTTCAACGGACTGCATGGAAGAAGCCTTCCAGTTGCCTTTGCAATAAAGGCAGTGAATCCGGAACTCACAGTTATTGCCGAGTCTGGAGACGGAGACATGTACGGTGAGGGTGGAAATCATTTCATTCATGGAATTCGAAGGAATTTCGACGTTACTGTTCTGATTCATGACAACCAGATTTATGGCCTCACAAAGGGACAGGGATCTCCGACTACCGGTAAAGGCCAGAAGACAAGTTCTCAGCTGCAGGGTGTTATAAACGAGCCGTTGAATCCTCTCGCACTGGCGATAACGATGGACGCCGCCTTCGTAGGCAGAACTTTCACTGGTGACAAGGAACACTTCTTCAAGGTCGTTTCTGCTGCGTTCAATCACAAAGGTTTTTCCGTGGTCGATATAATGCAGCCCTGTGTGACTTTCAACAAAGTGAATACGCTCAAGTTTTACAAGGAAAGGCTTTACGACGTGAGTGAAGAGAACGGCAACTACGATCCGACCGATAAGCCAAACGCCTTAAAGAAGGCCCTAGAATGGGGCGAGAAGATTCCTATGGGAGTTTTGTACTTGAACGAAAAGGAGACGTATCACGAACTCCATCCTGTTCTCAAAAAGAAGATCGTTCTGGCAAATGAGAGAAGGCAGATTGATATTTCTGCTGAGATGGAAGCCTTCAGGTAAAGAGCATAGAGATCCAAGTAAATATCGGTGACAGAATCAGGGCCGGAAGAAAGTTTCCGACCTTGATTTCTTTTATTTCAAGCAGTCTGATTCCCAGCCCGAGAAGCATTAGTCCCCCAACACCGGAGAAATCTCCCATGTATTGAGGGGTCTGTAGAAAGGAAAGAACACCTGCAAGAGATACTAGCCCTCCCTGTACAAGGTATACTGCTGCTGCAGAGAGGAGCACACCCTTCCCGAGAGTCGCGGCAAGCATTACAGATGATATTCCGTCCATAAGGGATTTGATGTAAATGAGCTCATTCTCTCCCGAGAGACCTGCACGTAGCGATCCGATAACCGTCACCGGGCCTGCAACGAAGAGAACCGAAGCAGTTATGAATCCCTTGACGAAGTTTGCATCTTCGCTTCTCTTGCCCACAAGTCTCCCTATCTTCTCCTCAATATCAAAGAATTCTCCTATAGCCCCTCCGACAATAAGACTACCGAGCACGACGAGGACGCTGTTGGTATCGAGAAACATGCTAATTCCCAGACCCATTGTCAGGAGTCCTATTACTTGAAAGAAGACCTTTCTATAGCGCTCCTTCAGAAGTTTTCCACCGAAGAGTCCTAGCAATGATCCAATGATTACAGCGACGGTATTGACAATGACAGAAATATTCAACATCTCTTATCTCTCCTAATAAATAGAATCAACTCTTCTTCGCTTTGAGGGAAGCGGCGGAAAAGTTTGTAGTAGTTTAGCAGATACCGCTCCTTCTCTTCAAGTCGCTCCCGATGAAGATTAAGGTCAACATAGTCAGCAACAGTAACAAAAAAGTCAATTCTTCCATCTTTGAGATTCATAACATGTGTCGCTAAGTCCATAAACTCTGCCGGCCAGTGGGTCGCCACTACGACCGTCTTGTTTTCACTCTTTTCTACGTTCAAAATCTTCCGTACGGTTGCGACCGCCTTTTCATCTAGGCCGGATGTCGGTTCATCCAACAAGATGATCTCTCTATCGAGCGCGATTATCGAGGCGATTGCGACAAGTCTCTGTTCGCCGCCGGAAAGAGATAGAGGTCTCCTCGTTCCGAACTCGGCAAGATCAAAGCCTATCGATTCGACCATTTCTTCCAGACCTCTGGAAGCATTTCTTCCCGATCTCCTGATACCGAACTCTATCTCCTCTTTCAC
Organism: Mesotoga sp. UBA5557; assembly: GCF_002425715.1. Taxonomy (NCBI): domain Bacteria; kingdom Thermotogati; phylum Thermotogota; class Thermotogae; order Kosmotogales; family Kosmotogaceae; genus Mesotoga; species Mesotoga sp. UBA5557. The sequence goes on along the minus strand of NZ_DIMV01000052.1, from coordinate 22,110 downwards.
CGTGGCGTTGAAAAAACAATCCTCGGGATACTGGAAGATCATCGAGGAGATCGAAGAGAGGTCGCGGGATTCGCAATCAATTGCTCCTTCATCGGGTTCGATGAGACCGCAGAGAAGCTGGAGAAGTGTAGTCTTACCGGCACCGGTCCTTCCAGTAAGTATCACGAAGTCTCCCCGCTTCAAATCAAACGAAATCTTCTCAAGAGCCGGAATCCTCGAGTCCTTGCCCGGTCCCCTATAGGCGAATGATGCTTTACGAACCTTCAGCATGACTGGACTATCTCAAAAGGAACCGACATCCCGGCTTCATAGAATAGCGAAGGAGTCCTCTTGAGTTCTTCAATACCCCCGTCGAAGAGCTTTCTCCTGTTTCCGATTATCACGAAGCGATCAAAGCCCACGACTTCAGAGAACCTATTAGTTGCGAATAGTACAGAAGTCTCTGAACCGACAATTTCTGAAACCGTTTGCAGTATACTCTCTCTATCTTGCCTATCCATCATAGAAAGAGGTTCATCAAGCAGCAGAATAGATGGTTCCGAAATCAAGGCGGCAGCAATGGATACGAGCTGACGCTGCCCACCCGAAAGCGTAAGGATGTCTCGATCCAAAATCTCCGTTAAACCGAATTTCCTGGCAGATTGCTGGATTCTTTCGAAAATTCTGTTCCTGTCCAGTTGCAGAGATTGAAGCGGAAAGGCAAGATTCTCTTCCACGGTCGCGCCAAAAAGTGCAGACTCGGGATTCTGAAAGACCATTCCGATTCCGCCATCTAGAGTAATCTTCCCAGAACTGAATCTTTTCAGGCCGGCAATCGTTCTAAGAAGAGTTGTCTTCCCCGAACCATTTCGTCCAAGAAGCGCTACGCTTTCTGCCTTTGAAACATCGAGAGAAAAGCTTTCCAGGATCTTTCTTCCATCGGCATGCACGGTTACAGCTTCAAGAGACAGAAGAATATCACAGCTTTCTCGAGACATAGACTCTTATACCGCCTGATTTCGTCGTAGTAATAACATTTCCGAAAGTCGTTTTCATTATCCCTTCAAGTCTCGACCCGCCTTTATTATGATAGGCGACTATCTGAAGTCTTCCATTTTCAGTTAAGAATTTCGGCGCTTCACAAATCAGCTTTTCCCAAACCGCTTTGCCCGCAGCCATGGGTGGATTAGAGAGAATCGAATCGAATCGAAAACCCTCCCATGGATCGTAGAGATCGCCTTTGCGGATGTCAGCTAGCAGATTGAAGTCCCTCGCATTGATCTTCGAAAAAGTCACCGCCCTGGTATTAGTGTCACTCATGAAAAGCTTTAGGTCGGGGTTTTCAAGTTTGAGGGTTATTCCTATTGGCCCGTAGCCACAGCCCAAATCCAGAAGATTCTCTTGGCCGTCCAAAACACAGTTTTCGATCAGTATAAGAGAGGCCCTATCGGCTTTTCCGAAGGCAAAGACGCCATCCGGACTCTTAAAGGAATACGAATGACCGTTCTTCAGCCTGAACGTGGCGGTTTTAACTCTTTCCGGAGCTTCTGTCTGGTCCGTATAATAGTGCCGAAAGTCTTCTCTCATCCAAGTCTGCCCAGCTTTCTTCCTCCGAGTATATGGAAGTGGAGATGCTCGACTTCCTGACCGGAATCGCTGCCTTGATTGACTATGAGCCTGTATCCGCTGCTTTTTATTCCTTTTGACTCGACGATCTCATTCACCAGTGAGAACAGACTCTTGACGGCTACTCCATCACATTCTGCCAGCTCTTCGAGTTTCGCGATATGCCTTCTTGGAACGATTAGAATATGGGCCGGAGCCGAAGGATTGATGTCGTCAAATGCCACGAAAGTTTCGTTCTCTGCAATGTAACTGCTCTTGATTTCTCCGTTGGCGATTTTGCAGAAGATGCAGTCCAATGATCTCACTCCCTATCAATATAGTGATTCTTCATTATCTCTACAAGTAGATCCGCGGACCTTCCCGAAAGATTCGCGAAGTTCCTGTCGAAGTCTCTATTGGACTGTTCGTCAGCTCTGTCGAGAATAGTCTTCAGGACGATAAATCCGCAACCGTTCTCGTAAGCGACTTTTGCGAATGGTGCCGAATCCATGTCAAGTGCAAGTCCTCCATATGAGGAGTGCACTTCATCTCTTATAGATGAGTTTGCAACTACTGCATCGCCGGATAGAATCTTTCCAAACTTTCCTGCCTTGAAATATACTCTGAGGAACCTCATAAGAAGACTGTCCGATGCCTTCATAACCATCTTACCTTCGCTGAGAGGAAAGACTGTGTCGTACTCCTCGAATTCAGTGCCGACTACAACGTCACCAATTTCCACGGACTCATCTATCCCAGCCGCACCCGAAGTAAGGACCGCAAGTCTTGGGCTGAATCGATCTATCATCTTTTGTGTAATCATTGAGGCCTCGACTTTGCCCACAAACCCTCCACAGGCCACGACTTCGTTATTGCCTATTACTCCTCTGCAGTAGTGCCTTCCAAGAATCTCGCCCGATTCGAGGACAAGCATACTGTCCATCACAGGTCTCACTTCTGGAAGAAAGACGCCGAGAGCAAGAATCATGTCAACACCTCCATAGAGGATTATAACAAATAGGGGACCTCCGGTCCCCTATTCTTCTTCGTCGTCCTCGGCCGATATCTCTTTCACGAGTTCAGCCCAGGATTTGTTCACCTCTTCGAACTCCTCATCTTCAACGGAATATAGGTAGGGATTCTCATCGTCATCGTATTCAACTCTAAAAACAATGTACCCATCTTCTTCTCCGGCCAGTGAGACATCCTGTCCTTCTTCATAGAACTCCTCGACGACCCAGTAAAGCTTTCCATCGCTCTCAAGCTCGGCAATTACGTCGAAATGATGTTCTACTCCTTCTTCATCTGTGACCGTAAATCTGTCAAACTCAGCATCCTCTCCATGATCATGATCACAGTCAGGATCTGTACATTCGTCGCAGTCATGCATTTCAAGTTCTTCTCTTTCTTCCATCATAAACCTCCATTATTTCGCGATTCGGTTCATAGTAACATAGTAACGTTGAAGACGCAACTTGATGACCGATGAATAATCTTATACACTGTATCTGGAGTGTGAAGGCAGTGCTTGAAATCGAGAGAAAGTTCCTCTTTGGAAAAGATTTGCCAGTAGAAATTATCGAAGAGGCAGAAAGACACCAGTTGATTATTCAGTGGTATCTAGACCATCCCGATAGGCGGAGAATAAGACTCGGAGTTGATGAATCTGAGATTTCTCTACTTGAGACCGTGAAATCTGGGAGCGGTCTCATTAGGGAAGAGGAAGAAAAGTATCTCGATCCTGCCAAGATCACCGAGATAGCTGAACAACTCAAGACATCCAGGGCAGTTATTAAATCGAGGCATATTTTTGCTCGCATGCAAGTTGAGGGTGTAATTGACTGGTATCTTCTTCCCCAGATAGGGTATGTTTTTGAAGTTGAAACGTCCAGTCCATTTGTGAGACTTCCCGATCCATGGGAATACTGGATGCAACCGCAAGAAGGGTTTAGAGAAGTCACCGAAGAACCATATTACACAGCTAGATCTCTCGCAGTGGTTGTTCACGACATTGAAAACATCTTTCCTATGAGTTTGCCACTGATTAGCAAAAAACAGATGAAAAAATTTGAGATGCTCCTGAAACTGATCTACTAGAGCCCTAGCCCTTATCTATTTGAAGTGCAGAAGTAAGCAGTTCCAGATAGCTCTTATCGCTGTTCATTGTACGGAGGGACAGATCCACGACGAAAACTCCATGCACTGAAATCTTCTTTCTATTTGAATCTTTGTAGCCAGCTCCATCATGAATAGCGAAGAATCTCCCGTTGTCCTGGCCGAGATAGATCAGCGTATGGCCCGGCATATACAGTGGATTTCCGGGTCTTAGGGACCGCAACTGAACCTTCCTTTCTTCTGAATTTCCCTCGAAGAGAATTTTGTTCTTGGATCCCAGCATTTCCTGAGCCCAAGCATCTCTGGGAAGTACGAGGCCAAAAGAGGCGAAGATATCCTGAACGAATCTCGAACAGTCCCTCCTGTTGTAGAGGCCTCCCCAGCCGTAACGCTCGCCGAGCATCTTGAAGGCTTGATTTAATATCTCCCTGCCGGTGAGCTTCAAGTTCCCGATTCTTACATCTTCGCTCATTCTCACAAGGCCTTTTCGAAAACTCAGCGAGCCCAATCTCTCTCTTGCAGGAATCTTGACTGTGAAACAACCAAATGGTCCTTGCGCATGGAGATTCTCGCTTTCTTCGGGATCCTCAAGAGGGAGTTTGTCTCCCATTTGCAGAAACAAACCCGAAGAATTTAGTTCAAAGGGGTCAGGCTCGATCTCTACTCTGCTGCCAGTTGCAAGGAGGAAGTTACTCGACCGGTAGAAGTTCTGTACAGAGAGCCTGCTTTCCGTAGCGGCAGAATCATTTGCCTTCAGCCAGCCTCTGTAACCTGGGGTTTGAACGAAAAGCCACGAAGTGTCCCTGCTGCGCGCTAGAACCACAAATGGTGTCCCAAGGCTTACAGAAGTCAACTGGAGGCGGTCATTGTCGATATACTCGTCGCAGGAAATGAAATCTGTGGGCAGCGCTCTCAGATGAGTCCTCCGAGTCACGATGCCAAACTTCTCGGCAATATCTTGATCAAGGATAGCGGTAGCATTGTCAACGATGTCTCCGCGAATTCCCGAAGGGACAATCTCTCCTTCATTGCTCAAAAGAGGAGTTTGCATGAAGTGCTCGGGAATTGAACCGTTGATCATTGCTCTTACTTCATCAAACACAAGTCTCAAAGGAAAGTTTTCGAGCTTACAGGCAAATGCAGCGCGACCAGAAGCTTCAGCGCGTGAGATAACCGATCCGTTGAAAGCATGAATCTCATCCTCACTCAGCCACTCTTCATCTGGATCGGTCATCTTCTCGCACCAGAAGTTCGATTGCTGCATCTCTTTTGAAACGTTCTCCGGAAAGACCATGTACCGCTCAGAAGCCTTCTTCATCTTTGAAAACACCCCTTCCCGCTGCCTATTTGATTGCTCCCACTGTAATTCCTTGCAGGAAGTACCTCTGGAAGGCAAGGAAGACAATGATCATAGGAATTGCCGAGTAAGTAGCACTGGCCATTAGATACGAATACTGCATTGGAACCTGTTCCTGCAAGAGAGAGAGTCCTGCCTGAAGAGTTCTCATCTCCGAAGTGTTAGTAACAATCAGCGGCCAGAGGAAACTGTTCCACTGCCCCATGAAAGTGAAAATCCCCAGCACCGCCATTGCAGGCTTTGAAATAGGCACGATTATCTTCGTGAATGTCCTGAATTCGCTTGCACCATCGATTCTCGCCGCCTCGATGATCTCGGTTGGAACAGAGACCATAAACTGTCTCATCAGAAATACTCCGAAGGGAGCAGCAATCGCAGGCAAGATCAGCGCCTGATATGTGTCTACCATACCCATTTTCGAGATCAGGATGTATAGAGGCACAAGTGTTACCTGCGTAGGTATCATCATCGATGCAATGTATATAGAGAAGATCACTTTGCTTCCTGGGAATTTCTTCTTTGCAAGGGCGTAACCGGCCATGGCACAAACAAAGATCTGAGCAAGTGTGACCGTACCCGCAACTATGAAGCTGTTCAGAGTCCATCTGAATATTATCTTCCTTTCGAAAAGGTCCTTGAAGTTCTGGAGAGTAGGATTCTTTGGTATGATATCCGGAGGGAACTTCATGGTCAAAGATGGCTGAGTAAAGGCAGTGGCCACCATCCAGTATAGAGGAATGAAGGCGAGGGAAGCGAGTACTCCGAGAATCACCAAAGAGATCGCCTTTTTTATATTAGTCTTGGTCTTTGCTTTCATAACCGATCACCTCAATACTCCACATTGGATCCCAGCCACTTGAACTGGATTATTCCAAGTACAACCAGGATTGCGAACATAACCATTGACATTGCAGAAGCAAGCCCAAGGTTATAGTTCTTGAAGGCAGTTTCATAAATCAAATAGGCAATTGTCGTTGTTGAGAACTCTGGACCACCGCTTGTCATGATGTAGATATTCGAAAAGGTCTGAAAGTTCGCGATCGTTCCCATAACGAGAGCATAGAGGATAGTTGGCTTCAACAATGGCACCGTGATCTTTCTGAAGACCGTCCATGAGCCTGCGCCTTCCAGTGTGGCAGCCTCAAAGTAGTATTCGGGGATCGATGCCATCGCTGCCGAAAGAAGAACTATAGTCGAACCTCCCCCCATTATTACCTGCATAATTATCAGCGATGGCATTGCCGTCAAGGACCTTCCAAGCCATACTACCGGTTCCAGCCCGAGAACGGTCATAAAATAGTTCAGAAGTCCGAAGTTCGGATTGAAAACCCATAGCCAGATCATTGAAATGATGACGGCAGAAGTAACATGCGGCAGATAGAAGGCCGCTTTGAAAAAAGTTCTTATGCCTTTTCTGAACGGGTAGATGAGCACTGTAACAAGCAAAGCCTTTCCAAGCCATAGCGGAACTACACCAAAAGTGTAGACAAAAGTGTTTCTAAGAGACTTCAGAAAGAGCCAATCGCTCAGAATGCGTTTATAGTTGTCGAACCAGATAAATGTCTGTGAGAAGACGTTGTACTTGAACATACTGAGGTACATGCCCCAGCCAACCGGTACAAGAAAGAATACTGCAAACAGGGCAAAATGCGGAAGAATGAAGAGATATCCCGATCTACCCCTCCACACGTCGTTCAAGGTAGTTTTCCGTCTTATTGGTTTAACTGGAATCTGCTCCAAATCGATCACCCCATTAAACGGGAACAGCCCCGTGCCCTCAGGGGCGGGGGGCTGTTCCCTTCAACTCATCTGCTCAAAAATAGTAAGAGAGTGCCCGGTTCGCCTCGGTCACAAAACTATCGAGGGCCTCCTGAGCGGTCTTTGTCTTACCAAAGGCTCCCTGCATAGAACTGGTGAAGAACTTGGATATCTCCGACCAAGGGAAGCTCTGAGAACCAAAGAAGTCCATACCTGTCTCATCCATTATTCTTGCAAAAGTCTGAGCCTGTTCGTTGAGATAGTTGTCGTTCTGGAAGAGTATCGCATTAACTGACTTTCTCGCCGTAAGATAAGTCAAGCTCTCCAGCAGCGCCGTGTTCTCCTTGTTTGTCAGGAATTTTGCAAACTCCATTACGGCGTCCCTCTTTGCTTTGTCGTTCTGCTTGAAGACAACAAAGCCGCTGGCAGTAGCGTATGACGCACCCTTCTTTCCTTCAACGTGAGGGAATGGGGCAATTACCGGATAGAATGACTCTGTGAGCTGACCGGATTTTACGTATCGTGTGATTCTACCGATCTCGTAAGGACCGCCAAATCCGATGCTCGTTCTGTGAGAATGGAAGTTACCTATAACATCATATACTCCCATCGCTTCAACGGCACTGGGAGCGACCTTGTGTACTTCAACTAGATCGAGAAGGAACTGAAGGCCTGCAACTGCCTCAGGAGTATTGAAAGTAACCTCCGTCTCATCTTCATTAGTCAGTTTCGCTCCATGTGCATAGATGAAATTCATAAGGTTGTGCGTGTCCTGCGCTCCGAAGCTGATTGCATAATGGTCAATCTTGCCGTCGCCGTCGGAATCCCATGTAAGCTTCTTGGCGATTTCGACAAACTCTTCCATTGTCCAGCCCTCTTCTACTATCTTTCGCCAGTCGACGCCGGCCTTCTCGAAATCGGGAGTGTAGAGGAGCATGCTGGTTCCCATGCCATTCGTCCCGAGATTCCATGGCCAGATGTAGTGCTTACCGTCGACATAACCTGTCTCGAGAGCAAGATCGTAGAAGTCTTCAAGGTCTTCGGGAGAGATGTAATCATCGATCGGCTCGAGCAGTCCCGCTCCTACCCATCTGTTGTCCCAAACGGGGCCTTTGAAGATGTCGGGCTGAGTTCCGGTCGCGATGGCCGCAGCCATCTTCTGTGAATACTCCGTGTTTCCGACAACTACGTACTTGACCTCAACGTCTGGATGAAGTCTCATGAACTCCTCGGCAGCCCACTTCGGGAAGTCCTCTTCCGTCGGAGCCTTATCGGCCGGGAAGCCTGGAGGTGCAATTCTCCACGGGTTGATCCACCAGGTGATTGTGATCTTCCCGAGCGCAGAAATTGGAACAGCGAGCATCAACAATACAAGAAGAATAACGCTAAGCCTTTTCATAAAAACACCCCTTTCGATGTGAAGTTAACTCAAAGGTACTCCTTGAGTCTTTCTCGTAGACTCGATGGATCTGTGAATTGAAAAGCGATAATTCCCATATCTGCCGCCGCTTTCACATTTCTTGCCGTATCATCTGTGAAGAAAGCCTCCTCAGGCCCGCAATCCTCTTCATGAAGAATATGACTGTAGAATCGTCTATCGGGTTTCGCAAACCCAATAATGTGCGAGGCGTAGACCCTGTCAAAGATGTTGTAATCGCCTCTTGACCTATGTACCTCGTAATGTGGTTCAATTGTGTTTGTTCCGGCAATCACTCTATATCTCTTACGCAACTGCTTAATTATTTCTATGGTCTCTTCAATTGGGGTGGGCTTGAAGAACATCTCCCAGATATTCGCCGGAACCGGTCTGCCCAGCTTTCTGGAGAGGGAAAAAACAAACTCCCCAACAGTTATCCTTCCGGTCTGCAAGGCAGTAAGGTTTTCCGTCTCGGCAATTTCGACGAAATCGTGTTCAGAAATCCCCAAGAAGTTTCTAATAGCTGGAACTACGCTGGTATTATCGGCTATTACTCCTCCCACATCGAAAACAAAAAGCTTCAAGACGACCTCCCGGAATGTCTTTACAAGAGTACAACGAATGAATATTAACGGCACAAAATGGCTATAACTCCCATTCGTAACAACCCTAAAAAAGAAGATACCAAAGTGTACTTTAATATAATACTATTTTGAGGGACGAGAAATCAAGTTTTTGTGTCGATGGCGACTGGAGAAGGGCGCAAAAAGCAAAGGGCTTTGGTTATAATCAAGATGAATCAACATTTCATGGAGGTGTTTCTTGAACCCTTTAATCTACAACCTCGGTCGATGCGGTCTCTTTGATGGGATCACGGTGGGACAGTTTGAGAGGATATTTGGTTGTGTGAGACACAGAGTAACCTTCTTCCTTCAAGGGGAGTTGATCGAAGAACAGAATGCTCTCTGCGATGAAATGTTGATACTTCTTCAGGGTAGTACCAAAGCTCAAATGCAAGATTTCTCAGGGAAAGCAATAACCATAGAAACGATGGAAGCACCCTCAATTCTTGCATCTGGCTTTCTCTTCGCCACAAAGAACGTAATACCGGTCGACATAGTCTCAACCGACAAGAGCGCTGTTCTGTACATTGAAAGGGATGGAATAATCTGGCTCTGTAGAGAGTATGAGGTTTTTCTGAGAAACCTGCTGAGAGACATGGGGGACAGACTCACCACACTGGCTGAGAAAATCTGGATGCTGTCTCTCAACACGCTTAACCAACGGCTCGCGAATTTCCTTCTGAGACAAAGCGAAGACCTGGGTAACGAGTTTGAGCTGAAGAGCACTAAAGAAGAGCTTGCCGATGCTCTGGGAGTTGCCCGTCCATCTCTTTCGAGAGTATTCGCCAGTTTTGTCGGAGAGAATATAATCAGACCGGAAGGCAAACTGATCAAGATATTGGATAGAGAAGCTCTGAAGAGAATCACGGGCGCTGTTTGAGGAGCTGTTCGATTTGCCAAGCGGTTGAAGCATATCAGTTATGCTCTTTCCGCGTTTTTAGGATCGCAGATCTAACTCGTAGCGTTCTGGGCCTGGAGTTTCCTTAAGGTCGATCGATGTTTCTAACATGATTTCATTCTGATAGTATTGATGTGTCAAGAGGAGGCGGTGTTATGGAAATAGGGATTTTTGGTCTGCCATTGAGTGGAAAGAGTACACTGTTCACCCTCCTAACCGGTGTTGAACCCCATTCAAGTCACAAAAACGAGGCCCATACTGCTGTTGCTAAAGTCCACGATAGGAGAGTAGACGAGCTTTCGAAGATCTTCAATCCGAAGAAGACTGTATATGCAACCGTTTCATTTACGGACATTCCTGGATACGACCTTTCCTCCAACCAGAAGGAAAAGAATCGAATTCTCCAGTTCATACAGAACTCTGAAGCGGTTCTCGCGGTAGTAAGGGCGTTCAAGGACGCCTCAGTTCCCTGGCCAACCGAAGCCTACACACCTGTCAAGCAGCTGGAGACCATAGAGACAGAGCTTCTGGTTCGTGATATGGAGGTAGTTGAAAACCGGCTCGCAAGGCTTGAAGAAGCAAAAAAGAAACGAAAACTTTCAACAGAAGAGGAAAGAGAGATAGAACTTCTTCACCTGATCGAAAAGGGCTTTGAAGGCAACAGCTTTGCCTCCCAAATCGATTTTGCAGAGGAAGACCTGAAGTTGCTCGGTTCGCTCGCCCTCTTCACAGCCAAGCCTATCATCGTTGCAATAAATCTCGATGAAAATCAGTTCTCCTCGGGTGAATATCCAGAGAGAGATTTGCTGCTCTCGAGAATAGACAAGAGTGGATTCGCGCACATAGAACTCTCTGGAAAGATTGAAGCAGAACTTGTGGAACTTTCAGATGAGGACAGGGAGATGTTCATGGAGGAACTCGGAATCTCCGAAAGTGGCATAGAAAGGCTTTCGAGAGTCGTGTATCGACACATGGGACTTATTTCCTTCTTGACCGTCGGCGAAGACGAGGTAAGAGCCTGGACCATAAAGAAGAACACCCCTGCAAAAGCTGCGGCTGGAAAGATACACACAGATCTCGAAAGAAGCTTCATAAGGGCGGAAGTGATACCATACGAGGAATTCATGACAGTGAGGAGTATGCAGGAAGCGAAGTCCAGGGGCATGGTTAAGGTTGTTGGAAAAGAGGAGATAGTCAAGGATGGTGACATCTTCCATGTCCTGGCCAATGCCTGATTTCACCTCTCTGAAGCTTGTAGATACTCACGCTCACATTTCCTTTTCTCAGTTCGACCATGACAGAGGAAGGATAATCGACCAGATAGAAGAGGACACCATCTCTCTTCTTATAGAGGTTGGAACCAATGTCGAGGACTCTCGAAGGGCGTCCGACACCGTGTGCGGTTTAAAGAACGCTTTTTTCTCCGCCGGAGTCCATCCCCACGACAGCAGCGAACTCGATGAACAGGGGGTGCTTACACTTGAAAAACTCCTCTCTCATCCTAAGGCCGTCGCTCTAGGAGAAATGGGCCTCGACTACTTCAGAAACCTGTCTCCAGTCGATGCGCAGATCAACGCCTTCGAAATACAGCTAGAGCTTGCATCGAAACTGGGAAAGCCCGTAATTATTCACGTGCGCGATGCATACAACGAAGCCTACGAGATAATAAAGTCAACAGGATACTTCAACGGAGTAATTCATGCCTTTTCCGGTGATCTCGAGTTTGCCAGGAAGTTTGTCGATCTAGGCCTGTTCTTGGGAATAGGTGGACCGGTGACGTATAAGAAGAACGATGAACTAAGAAGAGTTGCGAGAGAGATTCCCCTTGAGAGGCTTCTCTGCGAGACAGACTGTCCGTATCTTCCACCGGTTCCCTTAAGAGGAAAGCGGAATGAGCCATACTACGTGGGGTATGTTATCGAAGAGATAGCCGCTCAGAAGAATATTCCGGCTGTAGACTGTTCCGTAAAGCTTTTCGAGAACGCTCTCGAGCTTTTCTCACTAAAATCATAGGGAGGTACTATGGGAAGACTCGAAGAGTTCAGGCGTTTCCGAGAGAAAATGAATAACAGAATTCTAGAAACTGGTAATATTGAGACGAAGCGTTTTTTCTCGCTCGATGGAGCCGTTTACAAAGACGGGGCTCTCGATTCGAAAACGAAAGAGCTTATGGGATTGGTCGCTTCTGCAGTACTCAGGTGCGATGACTGCATTGCGTATCATATAATCCAGTGTAAAGCTACCGGTTCAAGTCGTGAAGAGATTATGGAGGCGCTCAATGTCGCACTAGTAGTCGGAGGCTCAATCGTCATACCACATTTTCGCAGGGCAGTTGAGCTGCTAGACGAACTGGAGGCAGAGTAATGCCCGGAAGACTGTTCTTATTCGATGGAACCGCGATTTTCTACCGCGGTTATTATGGAATTGATGTCACCCTCACTAATTCGAAGGGAGAGCCGACCAATGCTCTCTTCGGAACGGCCAGGATGCTTTCGAAGTTCACGAAAGAGAGAATGAAGGAAGGCGACTACGCAATCTTCGCCTTTGACAGAAAAGAAGAGACGAAGCGTCACAAGGCATACGAGGCCTACAAAGCTACAAGAGAAGCGATGCCTGATGCTCTTGTTGCACAGTTGAGGGATATTCCCGAGCTCGTCGAAGCGTTCGGAATCAAGTTCCTTTCGATTGCCGGGCTTGAGGCCGATGATATAGTTGCAACAGCGGCGAAACGTTATAGAAATGGCGTCGACGAAGTGCTGGTCATTACGGGAGACAAGGATCTTCTTCAGCTTGTAGATGATAAGATACGCATTTTGCGTTTCGTTACAGGCCTTACCGATCTCGAGCTTTATGACAAGAAGAGAGTGCTGTCGAAGTTCGAACTCGAGCCAGAGAGGCTTCACGCCCTTCTATCTCTTGCAGGGGATTCATCCGACAACATCCCCGGGATTCCGGGAATCGGAATAAAGACTGCTCAGAAGCTTCTGAAGGAGTATGGCGATATCGACGGCATTTACGAGAACATAAGACAGTTGAGTCCGGGACTTAGGAAGAAGCTAATTGACGGGCTAAACTCGCTGGAATTGTCGATGGAACTTGTCAGACTCTTAGATGATGAAGACTTGAAGATCACTCTGGATGATATAAAATACCAAGGCTACAGAAAGAGTGATCTTCGGAAAGTTCTGCTCAAGTTGGAGTTCTCCTCGATGATCAATGAGTATAGTCTGATCGATGAAGCAGATGACTCGCTTTTGGATATAGACGGATACAGACTCTTGAAGAGCGAAAAGGAGCTCGAAAAGCTGTTTGCCAGGATGCGCGAAAATCCTCTGTTCGCGATTGACCTCGAGACTTCCTCGCTGGATCCTCATTCAGCCGAGATAGTAGGCATTTCTGTCTCTTTTGAGGAAGGGACCGGGTACTATATACCAATCGCTCACAAGTCAAATGAATGGCAGGCTGACAAAGATAAGGTTCTCGAGAGACTAAAAGAGCTGCTCGAAGACGAAGCGACGAAAGTGATCGGTCAAAATCTGAAGTTCGACTATTCGGTACTGTCGGTAAACGGCATTCATCCGGTCGCCCCTGAGTTTGATACTATGATTGCAGCTTATCTGCTCTCTCCGGATACAAAACGCTTTAATCTTGACGAACTGGCGCTGAAGTTTCTTGGATACAAGACGATCAAATTCGAAGACCTTATGAAGAGGAACCAGTTGGGCACTGATTTTTCAAAAGTGCCGCTGGAAGAGGCTGCACGTTATTCTGTTGAAGATGCAGACATCTCTCTGAGGCTTTCTGGTGTTTTGAGAAAGAAGATATACGAACAGGAGCTCGAGGAGATTCTCAGAGACATAGAGTTGGCTTTGATTCCTGTGCTTGCCGATCTAGAATTGAATGGAGTGTACTTCGACATTCCCTCGCTCAACGGCCTGTCAAAGAAGTACGGAAAGATTCTTGACAAGATTCTTGAAGATCTCTTCACTTTGACCGGGGAGCAGTTCAATCCTAACTCTCCTTCTCAAGTGGGTCGTGTCCTTTTCGACAGACTGGGACTCGCTCCTTCGAAGAAGACCAAGAGCGGCTCTTATTCAACAAGCGCGGACGCTCTTGAAGAGCTCGCAGGGGAACACCCGGCGGTTCAGAAGCTTCTTGACTACAGGAAGTACCAGAAGCTGAAGGGAACGTATCTCGATTCGCTTCCTGCTCTTGTGAACAGCGTGACGGGAAGAATACACACAAGTTACCATCAGACGGGAACGGGAACGGGAAGGCTTTCAAGCAGTAATCCAAATATGCAGAATCTTCCAATAAGAGATGAAGAGGGAAAGGAAATAAGAAAGTGCGTTGTTCCCCAGAAGAAAGGCTGGAAAATAGTCAGCGCAGACTATTCTCAGATTGAGCTCAGAATTCTCGCACATCTTAGCCAGGATGAGCAATTGCTAGATGCCTTCAAGAACGAGAGAGATGTTCACAGCCTCACTGCTTCAAATCTTTATGGAGTCAAGGGAAGCGATGTAACAGAAGAGCAGAGGAGAATAGGAAAAATGGTGAACTTCTCGATAATTTACGGCATCTCTTCTTACGGACTTGCAAATAGGCTGAAGATCCCTTCCAATGTCGCCGAGGAAATGATTTCCAATTACTTCAAAGCCTATCCACAGGTAAGGTCCTTCATTTCCAATACCATCTCTGAGGCCAAAGAGAAGGGCTTTGTCAGAACTATGTTTGGAAGAAGGCGAGAGATACCGCAGTTTAAGACTAGGAATCGAAACGTCATTCAGGAAGGCGAGAGAATTGCCATTAACACTCCTATTCAAGGAACAGCTGCAGATATAATGAAGATGGCTATGATAAAGATCTATAAGCTTCTCAACGAAAACAGCATGGAGAGCTTTGCCATTCTTCAGGTCCACGATGAGATGGTTTATGAAGCTCCCGAAAGTGAGCTTGATAGACTCAAAGAGATTCTGAAGGAGGGAATGTCAAAAGTTGTAACTTTGAGTGTTCCTCTGGATATCGAAATCTCTGTAGGTGACTACTGGTGTTGATAAGGAGAGCAAATACAGTTGAAGGATAAGAGAAGTAAGATCGACTGGACGGCTCTCTCATCGCTCTATCAGTTTGCAGTTATTGTAATTGCTAATATAATGGTCTCAGGAGGTATTGGTTACCTAGTTCATAGATTCGTCGGAATGGATAGACTCTGGATTTCGTTTTTCATGCTTTTCGGAGCTTTTTCAGGCATATATAATGGGATTAGATATTTGATGAAAGAGGCAGAGAGATATGACAGAAACAAGGACAATGATGATCAAGACATCGATAATACTGGCAGTCCTGGCAATGGTTGAAAGCGCCGTCCTTGCATTAACACCTCTGGGCAAGTCAGAACTGGGTGTCTTCTACGGAACATTGTTTGCCATGATCGGTTTGCTCCTGCTAAACTATGATGCACACACTCTAATCAGGGAAAAGAAGAGGGTTCCCGCTGGCTTTATTGCAAGATACGTGCTGTACGGTATCTGTTTTGCAACTGCAGCCACCATCTCCCTCGAGTTTTTTCTTGGAAGCTTTCTCGGAGTGATGAATCTGAAAATCGCCGCAATTGCTTTTGGGGGGTGGCTCTGTGAAACTTAATCTCACTAAGTCTGACAAGATCTTCCTCGGGGTTGTCTTTGGCGGATATGTTGCAGTGATTATCTATATAGTTGCCACGGGCTACAAGTTCCAGCTTGAAGGCGTTGGGCAGCGATGGATCTATCAACTGCCGTTTGGAGAAGGGCCGCTCAGCAGGATCAATCCACTAACGATAATCATGACGTGGGTGGTAATGGGGATAGTGATCTTCATGGCAACCAGGGTGAAGGTTTTCAAGCTCGTTCCCGGCAAAAAGCAAAGTCTTCTGGAGGCGTTGCTCGACTATATCTACGATCTCGTGAAGGATTCAGTTTCGAGAAAGGAGTTTGTGAGGCCGATATTTGATATTGCAGCCTCTCTGTTTCTGTTCGTAATCGTCTCAAACTTCATCGGAAGCTTCCCTGGAATAAACGCCATTCCTCTCGAAAGTGGAGGAGTGAAGTTAACAATTCTTTCAGACAGCTGGTACGCTCCTACCTCGGATCTGAACATGAATCTTATGCTCGCCTTCTTCGTTTTTGTCATGAGTCACGTCTACGCGATAAAAGTGAAAGGGTGGAAGAGTTGGGGAAAGAGTTTCTTTGAACCAATATGGTGGATGTTTCCCATTAACATCATCGGAGAAATCGCAAAACCATTATCACATGCTTTGAGGCTTTTCGGAAACATCATGGGCGGATCGATACTGATACTGATTCTTGGCTATCTTGTGAAGTACTTTGTTTTGCCTGCAGCTCTGTGGGGTATTTTCGGACTCTTCTTCGGGGCGATCCAGGCGCTTATCTTCACAATACTCGCAATTGCATATATTAGCTCATTAATAGAGTAAGGAGGTTTTCACAGTGGATATTGGAGAAGGCTTAATGCTGATGGGAAAGTTCATTGGTGCCGGACTGGCAATGGGAATAGGTGCTATCGGTGCCGGTATCGGTGAAGGTAGAATCGGTGCAAGTGCTATGGAGGCAATGGCAAGACAACCAGAAATGATCGGTACTTTGACCACGAGGATGATTCTTGCAGACGCTATCGCTGAAACAACTGGAATCTATTCGCTTGTTATAGCGTTCATGATTCTTCTCGTAGTCTAAATATCTTCCCCTGAATAGAGGAGGGGTGATAACTTGATTGAACTTAATCTGACGGCCATATTGTCGATACTGAACTTTTTGCTGCTCTTCTTTGTTCTGAAGAAGGTGCTATTTGACAAATTCTTCGACATCCTAAGACAGCGAAAAGAAAAGATCAGCAATGAGATAGCTGAGGCCGAGAAAATGCGGACTGAAGCTAACGAACTCAGAAGAGAATACCAGGCAAAAATGGAAGAGGCGCGTTCTGCTTCAGACGAAATCGTAGCACAGGCTGAAAAGCTAGCGGAAGAGATCGTAAGACAGGCAAGAGAAGATGCACAGGACGAGATACAGAGAATGTATAAGTCCGCCGAACTTCAGATTCAGCGTGAGCGGGAAGAAGCTGCCGACGAGGTAAAAGGAGCGATAGTAACTGCCGCAGTAGCCATAGTAGGAAGGTTTCTTCAAAAGGAAATGGATGAAAACGCAAGGAAGCAATATGCAAAGAGGATTTTGGAGAGCATGGGTGATAAGGAGTGAAGAGAATTCTTTCACTTTCGGCAAAATATGCCAACGCTCTCTTCTTAAGCCTTCCCGAAGAGGCTAGAGAGCAAGGGCTGAAACAGCTCCATGAGCTTTCTAAAAGTGTTTCTAACATCGACCTTTCGAAATTCCTATTCGACCCAACTCTCGATGCAGAGAGAAAGGTAAGGATCTTCCTTAGCTTCGTTGAAAAACCTCTGGAACAGATTGAAAGGTTGATTTCGCTTCTGGTCTCTATGAAGAGGCTTGAATTGCTGGAAGATATCGTGATCTCCTTTGGTGCAAGGCTTTTGCTTGAAAGCAACAGGATTGATGTTGAAGTCGATTCGGCAGTAGCTCTCAGTTCTGAAGAGAGAGTTGCCATTCTCAAGAAAGTGAGAGAAAAGACTGGAATGGAGGGGGTTATGAAGGTCAATATTAATCCATCTCTCATTGCAGGATATGTAATTAAGTTCAGAGACGAAGTAATAGACACAAGTCTCAGCGGTCGTTTAAAGAGAGTGAGCCAGGAGCTTGGCTCGGGCCCTCGGGAGGTGATTGAGTGAAAATCAGTCCATCTGAGATTACGAAAGTCATACAGAATCAGCTAGAGAAGACTGACATAGAGTTTGATTATTTCGAAGCGGGAAAGGTAATACAAATAGGTGACGGCATTGCGAGGGCATACGGCCTCAAAGGTGTAATGGCAAATGAGCTCGTGAAATTCGAGAATAACGTCTTCGGTCTTGCATTGAACCTTGAAGAGGATAATGTAGGTATAGTTATTCTAGGGGAATACAAAGAGATAAAAGAAGGCGACCTCGTCAGAAGGACCGGCAGGATCATGGAGGTCCCCACAGGACCTGAGCTCCTGGGAAGAGTCGTGAATCCTCTCGGAATTCCACTAGATGGAAAGGGGCCTGTTCAAACAAAGAAATTCAGGCCAGTTGAAGTGAAGGCGACTGGAGTTGTAATGAGAAAACCGGTCGACACTCCTCTACAGACGGGAATAAAGGCAATAGATGCGACGATCCCCATTGGAAGAGGACAGAGAGAGTTGATAATTGGGGACAGGCAGACCGGGAAGACGGCCCTAGCAATCGATGCGATAATAAACCAGAAGGGACAGGGCGTGAAGTGCATCTACGTCGCAATTGGTCAGAAGACGGCCGCCCTTGCCAGGATCATCGATAAGCTGAATCAGTTCGGGGCAATGGAGTATACGACGATTGTCTTTGCTTCGGCTTCAGATACGGCATCTCTCTCCTATCTCGCTCCGTATGCGGGAGCTGCAATGGGCGAGCACTTCATGTTTGAGGGCCAGGACTCTCTTGTCATCTACGATGATCTTTCCAAGCATGCATCCGCTTACAGAGAGCTTTCATTGTTGCTGAGAAGGCCGCCTGGAAGGGAGGCTTATCCCGGAGATGTCTTCTATCTGCATTCCAGATTGCTAGAGCGGGCTGCAAGGCTCAACGAGAGTTTCGGTGGAGGCTCTCTCACCGCCTTACCGATCATCGAGACGCAGGCAAACGATGTATCGGCATTCATACCGACTAACGTAATATCCATAACAGACGGACAGATTTATTTGGATCCCAACCTCTTCTATGCGGGAAATCGACCTGCAATCAATGTCGGCCTCTCGGTTTCGAGGGTTGGAGGGGCTGCGCAGATTAAGGCTATGAAGAAGATTGCAGGAAGTCTGAGAATCGAGCTTGCTCAGTACAGAGATTTGCTCTCTTTTGCTCAGTTTGCGACTGAACTCGACAAGGCCACGCGCGACCAACTGACAAGGGGAGAGAAGCTAACGGAACTTCTCAAGCAGGATCAGTACGTCCCAATGCCGGTTGAAGAACAGGTCGCTGTTCTTTACACTGGAACAAAGGGTTATCTTGACGAAATGGAAACTTCGAAGATTTCGAAATTCGAAGCCTCTCTACTCAAGACGCTTCGCAGCTCTTACAGTGATGTACTAACTTCAATAAGAGAGAAGAAGGTCATAGAAGAAGGTATAGAGACCCGTCTTAAGCAAGCTATAGAAGACACCAAGAAGCAGCTTGAAGAGCGAGGTTGATTGACGGTGAGCAAGGGTAAACTGCGTACGATTAAGAAACGCATCGAGTCAACGAACTCGACGATGCAGATTACCCGCGCCATGGAGATGGTCGCGCGGGCCAAAATCAACAAAGTTCAAAAGGGACTGAAGTTCGTCAGGCTATACGAAAGAGCTATGGAGCGGGCTCTCATCAGAGCTTATTTTGGAGATTCGAACCATCCCGACTCCGGGGGTGAAGGAGAGATTCTTCTCGTAGTCAGCTCAGATATGGGACTTGCGGGAGCCTTTAATGCAGAGATAATGAAGGCAGCCGAGCGCGAAGTTGCAAAGTCAAACGTCATACACATCGTTACGGTGGGAATCAAGGCCGAAAGTCATTTCAAGAAGAGCGGAGTACCTATTACTCCTTTCAGTCATTTCTTCGATACTCCCGATCTTGACGAGGCGGCAATTATCGTTGACGATATTGAAGAAATCATGGATAGCAAGAACGCGTCCGGCTTGAAAATGGTTTTCAGCAGTTTCAAGAATCCGCTCGCTCAGATACCGAAGACTGTCAAGCTTCTTCCCGTTGAAGATTTTGAGAAGCCAGACAACGACTTATTTGATTTCGAACCTGAAATCGAGGTTCTGTACGAAGATGTGCTTAATTCGTGGCTTGTAGCCAAAGTTCTTCAGGGCTTATATGAAACGAAGGTCGGGGAACTCTTCTCCAGACAAGCTGCAATGAAGAACGCAACCGAGAATGCAAAGAACATGATAGAGCAACTGACTCTGGTTAGGAATAAACTGCGCCAGTCGAATATCACACAGGAAATAATCGAAGTCGTAAACGGCGCTGAAGCGCTTAACGGTTAATTGATTTTGGAGGTGTGAGTGTGCCCGACAAAAAGGAACAAAATATTGGGAAAATAATCGCGATAACTGGTCCGGTCGTAGACGTATCATTCGAAGGAGCGAGGCTTCCCGACATTCTGAATGCCCTGAAAGTAAAGAACGAATTCTTAGATAAAGAGATAGTACTCGAAGTTGCCCAGCTGATTGGAGATAACAGCGTCAGGGCAATTGCCTTGGACAGTACAGACGGACTCGTGAGGGGCCAGGAAGTACTTGATACTGAAAAGCAGATCACCGTACCTGTCGGAGAAGAGATTCTCGGAAGAATGTTCAATCTTCTCGGCGAACCGATCGACGAACTTGGAGAGGTAAAGTTTGCCGATCACTGGGAGATACACAGAGCGTCTCCTTCAGTCACCGATCAGCAGACCGAAGTCGAGATACTTGAAACGGGAATAAAGGTCATCGATCTTCTTGCGCCATTCAGCAAGGGCGGAAAGATTGGCTTCTCCGGAGGTGCTGGAGTCGGAAAAACGGTTCTCGTTATGGAACTCATAAGAAACTTCGCAATTGAGCAGAAGGGGCTTTCTGTTTTTGCCGGAGTTGGTGAGAGAACTAGAGAGGGAAATGATCTTTGGCTCGATATGCAGGAGGCCGGTGTCATTGAGAATACCGCTCTCGTTTTTGGGCAGATGAACGAACCTCCTGGAGCAAGATTCAGAATCGGTCTTTCTGCTATAACCATGGCTGAATACTTCAGAGATGTTCAGAAGAAGGACGTTCTCGTATTCATTGACAACATCTTCAGATTCGTTCAGGCCGGTTCAGAGGTTTCGGCTCTCCTTGGAAGAATGCCTTCAGCGGTTGGTTACCAACCGACATTGGCGACTGAAATGGGAAACCTGCAGGAGAGGATCACCTCGACGAGATCTGGTTCTATTACTTCCGTCCAGGCAATATACGTTCCTGCGGACGATTTCACGGATCCGGCGCCTGCTACTACCTTCAGCCATCTCGATGCGACCGTTAACCTTTCGCGTTCAATAGCCGAGCAGGGGCTGTACCCGGCTGTTGATCCGTTGGATTCGACGTCGAAAAACCTTGATCCAGTAGTTGTGGGCCAGGAACACTATCAGGTCGCAAGAAGCGCTCAGGAAGTTCTTCAGAGATACAAGGACCTTCAGGACATCATTGCTATTCTTGGTATGGAAGAGCTGTCTGAAGAGGATCAGCTAGCCGTTCAGAGAGCGAGAAAGATCCAAAGGTTCTTGACGCAGCCGTTCTTTGTCGCTGAGAAATTCAGTAACATGGATGGGAAATACGTCCCCATTTCCGAAACGATACGTGGGTTCAAAGAGATACTCGAGGGCAAACACGACAATCTTCCAGAACAGTCCTTCATGATGGTTGGCACGATTGATGAAGCCGTTGAGAAGGGCAAGAAGCTTACGAAGGGTGAATGACTTGGCATTGAAGACCACGATTATCACGCCTTATGAGATCGAGTGGGAGGGAGAAGCAGATTACATCTCCTTCCGCTCGACCGAAGGGGAGATAGGCTACCTGCCTGAAAGAGCTCCAGCTCTTATGAAGCTGACCGTTGATGTAATGGAGATAACGTCAGGTTCTAAGACTTTGCGGTTTGCCGTTCACGGAGGATACGTTCTCCAGGAGAGAGACAGCTTGACTATTGTGACCGATGCCGCCGAAACTCCTGAGGAGATTAGCGTAGAAAGAGCAAAGCAGCGGCTAAAGAGAGCAGAGGAATTGCTGGAAGTAAGTAAATCCAGGCGCGAAAGGGCTAGAAACGAGGCCAAACTGCAAAGACATATGCTTAGAATCAAAGTGGGGTCTGGGCGATAGCTGTCCGCTTGAAGAGACGTCCTCCGAGAAGAGCATCAGTGCAAGTTCCCAGTTGCAAGTTGCTTTGAAGAAGCTAGTTTGCTTAGGCAGGCCAGTCAGGCTTCGCCTGGCCAGTCTTCGCTTCGCGAAGGAAAGTTCCGCTTCGCGCGCAACAGAGCCGCTGCACGCTGGAGAGAACCGCTGTGCGCTTAAGAGCGGAGAACCCGCTGATCGCTTTGAAGAGCAGTCCTCCGTTATGAGTCCCAGATCATTGACCCGTCCTACGATAAGATCAATCGAGAAAGCGCGTTGTCGAGACGTTCGCTACGCTCACGAGAAGGCGAGAGTAAAGCCAGTCACCGCTGAAGTAAGACACAGTGCCGCCTTC